>CAYNJK010000080.1:0-4045 GCA_964397575.1 uncultured Saprospiraceae bacterium | reverse complement strand
TCACCACATTGCGTAGCTGTCGCAGTAAACACTTGAGGATCAGGACTGACTGCGGTGACATCCAGAGTGGGATTTACATCTCCTGTAACAACCAGATCAATCCCTGGGATATCCGCTGCATTAGGGTCTATCTCAGCCACAGTGGTCAGTCTGATACCACAGACGCCATTGCCAAAACTCTGAAGATCGCTTCTATTTATCGTGATATTAGGTGGCGGAATAATCAGCTGATCGGCAATATCAAAAGTCCCAATCGCCTGATGCTGTTGTATACAGCCATCTGTAATTGTAACTGTATAACTGCCCGCTTCGTCTATTGTAATCTGAGGTGTATCTTCTCCTGTACTCCAGGCATAAGTCAGTCCTGCTTGCTGAGCAAATTGGTTGCCTGGCCAACTGGCGGTCAAAAAGAGCACCCTATCCGAACATAATGCATCGTTGTTTAGCACAAAGTCGACTTCACTCGGCGGTGTCAAATCAGGTAAAGTAATGGTTGCGACAGCATCGTCATCACAACTATCTGTAATGGTCACAGAATATTCTGTGCCTGCCACAGCGGGTACTGTGATTACGTTTGTAGTTGACGAGTCCATATCGGACCAGATGATTCCCCCGGATGACCCATTGGTTCCCGTGGCCATAAGGTCAAAGGTATTGAACTCACAAAAATTTGAAGGGTCTAATACTATACTTGCCATCGGGAATTGCGTTTTCATAACAGCTCCAGTGTCACAAAGGGTATAACAAATTCTATCACATATAGTGACAGTAACAGCAAACTCCATCGTTTCTCCTGCTTCCAAAGTACTAAGGTCTACATCCAAAGTCTCAGTCGTATCGCCTGTACTCCACAGGTATGATTTGGCGCCTTCACTTGTGGCTACGAAAGTATGTATGGTATCTTCTCTTGGGCAGAAAGATTCTTGTCCAAGGTTTACAACTGGCACATCAAGATTAGCGGGTCTCGTCCTGACTTCTAGAGTATCTACTTGAGCCAATAAATTTTGCTGTATCGCCATGGTATCCATTTCGAACACCAAATCGTCCAGACTATTAACCATCAGAAGATCATTACATCTTGCAGCACCATCTTGGCCCAGTTTTATGAGCAGTGGTGCCAGTCCTGAAGGTGGTCTGCTTGCTCCAGTCGTAGACATGATCATAGTCGTGTCATTACGGACATTGGATATATTGACATTAGAACTATAGCCACTAGTCAACTCTGCCGTCAGGGAATTTTCTGACTGATACCTTATAGGATCCCTGCTAAGCTCTCCCATAAGGTCTAGGAAAATTGCATAGTTTCCTGAAGTAAAGTCCATAGTCAAAAATCTTCCAGCAACTACAATATCCCCAGTCTCGGAAACAACAACATCTTGAGCTTGATTTCTGGCACCTGCGTCTAGTCTAATTCTTTTGGCCCATTGTAATGACATCAAAGAATCCAACTTTACAACTATTCCTTCTGAGAGACTATTGTGAAGACAGTTTCCTACAACCGCAAAACCTCTATCTGGTGTTTCTGTAACCGCTGTAAACTCTATATCAAACTTGATACTATCAGCAATCTGATAAATCTGTCCTTGTATCGGATTGCCTAAGCTATCTAATCTCATCATGGCTGCTCTGGAGTTATTACCCGGTGTAGTCATCGTCATCACCATGGAGGAATCTCTTTGCATAATGACATCTCTAAGTGCCAAATCTATATTGGTAGAAGCAATGGTATCCACTGTCGCCCCATAAAAAGTCCTGCTGAGTATGCTGTTGTTTTCTAAATCAAAACGTTCCATATGCACCCCTATGATACTGTCATTATCATGGGCACCAAAATAGCTGAACTCGTTTCTGAGGCCAGAAACAACTCTCGCATAAGAAGTATAGCCTGTATCGTTAGGATCTGTTTCTATATCACTGATTACCGAAGACCATAACAATTCGCCATCGCCATCTAATTTCATGATGAACTTATTATCCTCGGCAAGATTAGTCGTTTCATCTATCGCTACTACAACCAGGGTATCACCCCCTACTCGTTCACATTCGATTGTTTTATTTGCTAGGGAAAAATTAGCCTCTTCTATAATATGATCAGTGGCAAAAAGAACATCACCTTTCAGGTCATGCTTGGTAACCAGAATACCTATACTGTCAGGTTGCCCGACATTAGGTTCATTGAAAATACTTACCAAATAATATCCTCCTTCTCCAGTAGGTGTACTGGAGGTACTGATTATGTCTCTAAAATTGCTGAAAAACAATCTCTGGTAGCCTACTGGTTCCTCTTGTCCGAAGAGATTTCCAAAAGCGAGTAAAGCACAAAAGAAGAAAATAATTTTAGCGAAAGTCCTATTAGTCATGTGAATGCTAGGTTTTATGAATATCTACTCTTTAAAACTCAGATATCGTAGTATTAGTACCAAAAATAGCCAAATATTTCTTTGAAACTGGTCGTGATTGGTATTATGGGCTAGAATACAAAAACTTGGGCTGTTTTAGCGCTCTGGATAAGAGCTATATACATTAAATAAAACCGTAATATTGCAATAGAAAATCTCTATAAGATGAAAAAGCATAACTTTTTTGCAGGCCCTGCAATCCTACCCGAAACTGTGAAGAAAAAAGCAGCGAAAGCAGCGGCGAATTATAAAAACAAAGGACTTTCCCTCTTAGAGGTATCCCACAGAGGTGATGACTTCAAACAAATACTGGCAGAAACAGAATCTCTAGTAAGGGAATTGCTCAATGTACCTGATGAATATGCCGTCTTATTTCTGACTGGAGGCGCCAGCTCACAGTTCTATATGACCGCCATGAATCTATTCAAATCCTCTGACCAAGTAGGTTATCTAGACACAGGAACTTGGTCTGCTAAGGCCATCATAGAAGCTGGCAAGTACTGCGATCTAAAAGTGTTAGGCAGCTCCAAAGACAAAAACTACACTTACGTACCCAGAGACTATAAGGTGCCGGCAAGAATGAAATATGTACACATCACTTCCAACAATACTGTCTTTGGCAACCAACTCAAAAAGTTTCCAAATGCTAAAGGCAAACTCATAGCAGACATGAGTTCTGATATTATGAGTAGGAAAATTAACGTCAGTGATTTTGCTTTGATTTATGCAGGCGCTCAGAAAAACCTAGGTCCAGCTGGAGTTTCGCTTGTAATCGTAAAAAAGCGTCTGCTTGGCAAAACCGGTAGACATATCCCTACTATGCTGGACTATCAGACACATATTGCCAAGTCTTCAGCCTTTAATACGCCTCCAGTATTCCCTATCTATGTCATGATGCTCAATCTGCAATGGGTGAAATCCAAAGGTGGTGTAAAAGCTATGGAGGCCCGAAACAAAGAAAAGGCCAACTTACTTTATGCCGAAATAGACAGCAATCCACTCTTTAAAGGCACAGTAGCTAAAAGAGACAGATCTATAATGAATGTCACTTTCTTAATGACTGATCCTAAATTGGAAAAGAAATTCTTAGCGAAGTGTAAGAAAGCTGGTATTGTTGGTATCAAAGGCCATAGATCAGTAGGAGGTTTCAGAGCATCTATGTACAATGCATTGGAACTCAGCAGCACCAAGAAATTGGTTTCCGTAATGAAATCTATGTAAGAACTTGACGACCTCTATAGAATATGATGGTGTCCGTGTTCCTATAAAAATAAAAAGGGAACGCCGTAGAAGTATCAGATATTCTATAACCAATAAAAGTGTCAATCTTCTCATGCCTAAGTTTCTGACCAAGGTCGAAATAGAGGCAGAGATCCACAAAGTGAAGGACTGGTGTAGGACCGAATTCCAAAAGAACCCAGATTTGCTCAATAGGTTCAGAGTTATCATCTACCAGAATGGCGAATTTATCCGAGTCTTCGGTCAGAACTTTAAGCTGCTATTTTTCCGAGAACAAAGAAAGGGACTCACCGGTAAGCTGACTAAAGAAAATTATGTGGAATTGCGGATTCCCACTGATGCAGATGAATATCTGGTCCAAGAAGCAATAGGAAAATTGCTGTCCAGAATCTTCTCCTCGTATTTTC
>CAYNJK010000079.1:0-10839 GCA_964397575.1 uncultured Saprospiraceae bacterium | reverse complement strand
TCGAGACCTAGTTCCTCCTGGAAAGAAAATATGATTCAGACCTTCTATTAAGGAAAGACTTGCCATGCTTTTCAATGTTTCTAGGTACACTGGATTCTTTTTTCTTCTATCTACACGATATGCACCCAATCTATTCATGTAATAAGCCAGTAATTCAGTATCATAGAGATTAAGACCAGCTCCGTAAGAAAATGCAGGAACTCCAACTTTTCTGTCTATTCCAAATGCGATAAGAATGGAATCCAAATTGGTATAATGGGTAGGCACTATAACAACTGTCCCTTTCGAAAACAAAGCTCTCAACTCCTCTATTTTTCCATCTACTTTTATTTTACTATACAGGTCTTCTCTGGATCCCCATATGCCTTTGTGGTTTTTACCCCATCCGTTGTTGTACAATCGCTTGAAAAAAGCTGTTAGTATTTTCCTCGCAAATAAATGTGTCTTAGGTACAAAATGGCCTATGATTTCTTCACTATATCTGTGTACAATCCTTCTCAGAATCTTGATGCGTTCTTTCTCAGGATTGTCTGCATCTTTGGTTTTTCTAAGCTCTACCTCTAAAGTGTTCCAAAAATCCTTTGCATCACTTGGATCAACTTTCCAAGAAAACTTCTTTACTCTAATCTTTTCTAGATAAACTGTTTTATTGAGCAGTTCTGAAACAGGTAGTTTGGATTGTACAAGCTTAGTCAATACAAAATCTATGTGGCGCTGGATAAAGTTGTCTCTATCCTCCGAAAATTTTGTAATAGGCCAATCCTTCAAGTCAGGAAGAATGTGATCGTATATTCTGTTTTTAGGATTCATTTATCGCCTAAAAGTCGTTAATTATTAATGATTCTGGCAATAAATTCCAAAATCTCCTCTCTACCTTCTCCATTGTTTGCAGAGGTCAAAAACTGATCTGGAAGTTCTTCCCAGTATTCTAGTAAAGATTCGCTTATGGAAGCGACATTCTCCTTTACTTGAGGCGGCTTAAGCTTGTCTGTCTTGGTATAGGCTATGCAAAAAGCTATGTTCCGCTCACCTAGCCAATTAATAAAATCTCTGTCAGAGGCTTGTAGTTTGTGTCGACTGTCTAATAGGGAAAAGACACAAAACAGAGACTCCCTGTTTTTTAGATAATACTCTATCATTCTCTTCCATATTTTCCTTTTAACCTTTGAAATTCTTGCATAGCCGTAGCCAGGCAAGTCTACTAAATACCAGCTTTCATTAATTAAGTAATAATTTATTGTCTGGGTCTTACCTGGTGTAGATGAAATTCGAGCTATCTCTTTTCTCCCTAACAGCATATTTATCAATGAAGATTTACCCACATTAGATCGGCCTATAAATGCAAATTCTGGAAGATTAGTCTTTGGACATTGCTCCATTCTTTCAAAACTGCCTACAAATTCTATGCTTCGAATTTTCAATTTAATATATGTTAAAAATTGTATTTGAAATGTTTAATATATAACCTTTGTCGTTATTACTCAATATCGCTTCTATATGAATAACCTCAAATATACCTTCATAATACTCTCTTTTGTCTTTGCCAACTCGTCTAAGGCACAAATAGGTGTAAAACTAGGTGTTCATTCCTTTGATGTAGCCTCCCCTACTGCTATTTTATTGGGTACTGGTGCTTCTGTCAATTACCTAGATTCCGAGCTTGGATTTCATGGAGGACTTTTTGGAAAGATAGACCTTGGGAAAATAACTCTTGAAACAAGACTAATGTTACATACTACTGAGGTCAATTATACTCTTAATGGTGACAATGGAAACATTTTAGGAAATATACAGAATGAGAGATTTACAAATTTAGATATCCCAGTTCTTTTTGGTTTTGATCTTTTGTTTTTAGATGTTTTTTTAGGTCCAGTGGCACATCTAAATCTAACTTCTACTTCTGATCTTATAGATTTAAATGGTTATGAATCCAGATTTAGTACAGCAGATTATGGATATAGAGCAGGATTGGGGATTAGTCTGGGTAAGACAATTTTATCCTTAGAATACGAAGGCAATTTTTCTAATTTCGGAGACCATATTACTTTTGCAGGGCAAAGATTTAATTTTGGTCAAACTCCTTCACGGTTGCTACTTACTTTAGGCTTCGAATTGTTCTAACCTATAATAGACTGGTTGTGTTCTAGTTTAGGTTAACCGACTGGAATACTTCCGAATGCTCATACTCCCTGAAATCTACTTGGGTAATACCGGAAATACCTTGCTCCTGCATATAGACGCCATATAGTAAATCCATATTAGCCATTGTGGATTTGTTATGAGTAATGATTATGAATTGTGAGTGATCGGAAAATCTCTTAATCAATCTCGAAAATTTCTGAATATTCAAGTCATCAAGTGGCGCATCTACCTCATCGAAAATACAGAAAGGAGCTGGCTTCAATAAATAGAGAGAAAAAAGTAGTGCAGTTGCCGTAAGCGTTTTTTCTCCACCTGATAATTGATTCAAAACTTTCGGTCTCTTGCCTTTTGGTTTTGCAATTATCTCTATTCCTGAACTTAGAGGGTCTTCCATGTTAAAAAGTACTAAGTCACAGTCATCTTCATCAGAGAACAAACTTCTAAATACTTCCTTGAAATTTGTTCGCACCTTATCGAAGGCATCCATAAATTTCTGAGCTGCATCGGTATCTATTTCCTTGATAGTGTCAAGCAAGGATTCCTTAGCCTCTAGAATATCATTCTTCTGTTCATCCATGGACTCGTATCTAGCCAGTATTTCGTCATAGGCCTCCACCGCCATAGGGTTTATCTCACCGTAGTTATCTAGTCTCTTTCTTATTTTTTCATACAGTGCTGTCATGGCTTCCGTGTCTTCTATCTGTGCCAATACCTCTTCTGCAGATATAGTTTTTATATCAATGTTAAACTCGATCTTCAGCCTATCCATAGATGACCTCAGCTCAAATTCTATCCCTGTAAGCTCATCTTTTCTGTTATTGATATCGAGTTGAAAATCTTGAAGCTTTTTATTCAGTTTTTTTAGTCTCAGCTCTTTGTCATTAATCACTGATCTCTTAGAAAAGAACGCCGCCTCCGTATCGCCAAGTTCTTTTTGTTTATTATCTCTTATTCCGTAAGTGTCGCTTAGTTCGGATTTTATAGAACCAAGTTGTTCTTGTGAATTTTCTAACTCTGTTTTCAATGTCTGAATTTCTGAATCTGAACTTGTAGCCTTCTGAGTCAATTCACGAACTTGACTTGAATAGAAAGTAACTTCTTTCTCTACTGCCGTGGTGTCATTTTGGTGTTGTACCCAAGCCAGTTGTGCATTGTTGAATAGACTACTCACCTCTCCAAAGTCTTTTGCAATTTCTTCTATAGCACCAGTCTGACCACTTACTATTTCTTGCTTGGTCGTTATGGAAGCTATGAGAGTCTGGAGGTTAGATCTAAAGGACAGAACTTTGTTTGAATTGGATTCTACTGTCGCTTCGTATTCATTAATCTTGGAAGTCGAGATGTTTCTTATTTCGGTAATACTACTAACTTTAGTTTTTAATTCAGCCAGCTTTATATCTGTGGTGTTCTTTTCTAAAATAAGTTTGCTAATATTTTGATCTATAGATTCCAGATTTAATTCTAGTAGTTGTGATTCTGCCTCTTGTATTTTCTGGGTGCGCTGTTCTATTTCAGCATCCGTCTTTTCTATACTTGACTTGAGGTCTTTTGCAGCTTGCTTCCTTCCCAATCGCTTGCCATCAAATAATCCTAAAGAGCCTCCAGAAACAGTGTGCCTAGTCCGCTTAGAGTCTCCTGAAGGTGAGATGTAGATAACATCTTCAGAAGGAAAAGTTCCTTGCAATACCTTATCATCACCTACGATAACAACATTGCTTAATAGATGGGTCATCAATCCATCATATTTTAGATCATACTTTATAACACTTAGAGCTGGTTTGCCGAGGTGATCGTAAAGAAGAACTTCGTTTGTTTTGGAGTTTTGGAAAGAAGAGAGAATAAAGAATTTTGATTTTCCTTTCTGAGCGCTTCTTAGGAGCTTTATTGATTCTCGTGCATCTTCTACAGAGTCTAAGACAAAATAATTTAGATAGGGCTCCAAGTAGGACTCTAAGGCATTTCTATAAGTGTCTGTAGTCTCGATGATGTCTGCAAGTACTGGTTTTTTCTCTTTCCAGTTTTTGTAAAGAAATTTGGAAGACTCAGGGAATCCTTCCAAGTTATTCATCATATCTAGTAATAAGTCCAGCTCATTGGACTGCGCATCTCTTTTTCTATTTAATGAGACGATGGAAGCCTTTTCAGTTTCTATGTTTTGATTTAACTCCTGTTGCTTTTTCTGGAAGTTTTCCTTTTCTGATTGTAAAGAAGATAATTCTTTATTAATAGAACTAAGTCTAGTTTCTTCCTCTTCTAATTTACTGTTAATTGTGCCTAACTCATTATTGACTGATGATACTTCTTGTGATGCAACATTTTTGTGGTGGGCTAGACTCTCAATTTGTGAATTTAATTCGATGATGGATTTTTCTAAAGTGAATCTTTGCTCTTCCAGCATCTTAAGCTCATCCAGTTCTGTAGTGTTTTCTCCCTGTATAGCTTGTCTTTTTGATTCTATTTCCTCATACTTGGCCTTCCATGACAAATAGGTAGCTTCTAAGTTTTCACTCTTACTAGTTAGTTCTTCTAATTGCTTTTCTTTTTCACTTTGCTGAATTCTAAGTTCATTAAGCCTATCTGAAAACTCGACTTTGTTTTTAGTAACACGTTCTATGTTTTTAGATACAAAGTTTTGCTTTTGGATAAGCATGTCTTGGTTGCTCTCAGACTTTCGAATTTGATCTATAAGAGCACTAAACTCCTTTTGCTTGTGAGATAGCAATTCCTCACTATCCAGATTTGCCTTCTTCGTCTTTTCTATTTCAGCTTCTAAAGTATTTGTTTCGTTTAGCTGAATTGTATACTCTTCCTTTAGTTTGGACAGTACAGCTTTTAGCTCTTGTTCCTTAGTAATGGATTCTTTCTGAGAGAGAACAGCTTTTTGAATACTCAGTTCCTTGTATTGATCTTTTAGCTCGTAGTACTTTTTAGTCCTCTTTGCTTGCCTTTCAAATTTTTTGAGATTATCCTGTAATTCGAATATTATGTCATCTACCCTATCCAAATCAGCTTGTGTGCTATTGAGCTTAAGCAGAGTCTCTCGTTTTCTGGATTTGTACTTAGAAATGCCAGCCGCTTGCTCAAACATACGTCTACGTGCATTGTCCTTGTCAGAAAGTATATCATCTACCATTCCTAGCTCTATGATAGAATAACTGTTGGAGCCTATTCCAGTATCGAGAAATAGATTTCTGATATCTTTCAATCGGCAGGTAACATCATTTATCCGATACTCACTTTCATTGGTATTGTATAGTATCCTAGATACCTTGACTTGGTCAAACTCTAAAGGGATGAGTTTGTTGGTATTGTCAAAGGTCATAGATACTTGAGCCATACCAGCTTTCTTCTTGCTCTTTGTTCCATTGAAGATTACATCTACCATCTTCTCCAGTCTGAGTTCTTTGCTCTTTTGTTCTCCTAGAACCCACCTTATAGAGTCTACTATATTTGATTTCCCAGAACCATTAGGACCTACGATTCCTATTATCTCATCGTTGAAATGGATAGTCGTATCATGAGCGAAACTCTTAAAACCTTTTATCTGTAGACTTCTTAACTTCACAAGAGGACAAATATAGTTTTTTCATCTATATAGAAATGTGGTATATGTACTCATTGGAATCTATATTTATAAACATTCACAAATCTTGTGATCTGATTCTTTTTACATATCTAAAATGTAATATCTTACAGTTCTTAGAGAATAGAATTAAAATATTTATTTACAGCAGATTACATATTATGAGACACCTAAATATAACTTTTAGCCTATTGATCTTATTCTGTTTTAGCATGTGTAAAACTGTTGATAAAATACCTGAAATAAGTATGAATAACGAGAACACGAACTTTCAACCTCCAGTTGCTGCAAAAAAGCCAGAATCTCTAGTAAAACATGGTGATGAACGTATAGACAATTACTACTGGATGAAGCTATCTGATGAGCAAAAGAACGCTTCTACGCCTGATGCCCATACTCAAGAAGTATTGGATTATCTGGAAGCTGAAAATGCATATACTGATGCTAAGACTAAGCACCTGACTAAGTTTCAAGATGCATTATACGAGGAGATAGTAGGCCGTATCAAGCAAACAGATATATCTGTTCCATACTATAAGAATAGCTATTACTATCTAACCCGATATGAAGAAGGGAAAGAATATCCTATCTATGGAAGGAAACGAGAATCTTTGGATGCGAATGAAGAATTATTACTTGATGTAAATGGACTAGCCGAAGGACATGAATATTATGCAGCCAGAGGACTTAGCGTAAGTACTGATAATACTATACTTGGTTACGGTGAGGATACCTTGTCCAGAAGGATTTATACTTTGAAATTTAAGAATCTTGAAACTGGCGAATACTATCCTGATATTATAGAGAATACTACAGGTAGCTTGGTATGGGCTAATGATAATAAGACTGTATTTTATACACGGAAAGACAAGTCTCTCAGATCTTACAAGATATTTAAGCACGTCTTAGGTACTGACACAAAGGATGATGTAGAGTTATATCACGAGGAAGATGAGACTTTTTCCACCTACGTATATAAAACAAAATCACAGAAATACATCGTCATAGGTTCCTTTGCCACTTTGTCTGCAGACTATAGAATTCTATCTGCGGATAATCCTGACGGAGAGTTTGCAGTATTCCAAACCAGAGAACGTGATCATGAGTATGACATTTCGCATTATGATGGGAATTGGTATATACCAATAAAGATGCTAAGAACTTTAAGGTCATGATAACTTCTGAAGATAGAACAGGTAAGGAAAACTGGGAAGAGTTTATCCCTCACAAACCTGATGTCCTGATTTCTGGACTGGAAATCTTTAAAAATCATTTAGTGATAAATGAGAGATCAGAGGGAATTACGAAAATCAGAGTCGCTAAATGGGATGACCTAGATAATAGCCATGTTGTGGATTTTGGGGAGGAGGCTTATGCAGCCTTTACTTCTACTAACCCTGAGTTTGATTCCGAAAAAGTCAGGCTGTATTTTTCATCTATGACAACACCAGGCACCACATATGATTATGATATGAATGCTAAGACTTTGGACCTGAAGAAACAGCAAGAAGTGATTGGGGATTTTGACTCTAATGATTATGTCTCAGAACGATTAGATGTCATAGCAAGAGATGGCGCTAAAGTACCCGTTAGCATAGTTTATAAAAAGGGCTTAGTTAAAAATGGACAAGCCCCTCTCCTACTCTATGCTTATGGTTCTTATGGTAGTAGTATGGATCCGTATTTTAGTTCAGTACGCTTATCGTTGTTGGACAGAGGCTTTGTCTATGCCCTTGCACATATCAGAGGCGGCCAGGAAATGGGTAGGCAATGGTATGAGGATGGCAAGCTGCTAAAAAAGAAAAATACGTTTACTGATTTTATAGATGTAGGCGAAAATCTTGTTAGTGAAAGTTATACAAGTTCTGACAAAATGTTTTGTATGGGCGGCAGTGCAGGAGGTCTACTGATAGGTGCTGTAATAAATATGCGACCTGACCTATGGAAAGGCGCTATTGCAGCCGTGCCGTTTGTAGATGTAGTCACAACAATGTTGGATGAAACAATTCCGTTGACTACAGGTGAATATGACGAATGGGGTAATCCAAATGATAAAACATACTACGATTATATAAAAGAATACTCGCCATATGATAACGTGGCTGCACTTGATTATCCTAATCTTCTCGTAACCACTGGGTATCATGATAGTCAGGTCCAGTATTGGGAACCAGCAAAGTGGGTCGCAAAACTGCGTGAATTTAAGAAAGGTGATAATCTACTGCTTTTGCATACGGAAATGGGAGCAGGACATGGTGGCAAATCTGGTAGATTTCAGAGATATAGAGAGACAGCACTAGAGTATGCTTTCTTGCTCGACTTAGCAGACAAGGTGGATAGAATGTCAGACAAAGATATTATGGTAAAAAGCAACTAATTTTTGCTGCTCATTCTCCCATGAGTAATGTTCTTTATATTTCATACAATTGTCGACCAGGCTTTGGAACTTTGTTGTGTCTTCTAGTTTAGATAAGGCCGACGAAAGGGACTCTGCTGTATAATTACTCACCATAAGCCCAGTGGGGTGCTTCTTTAGGATGTTCTCATATTCTGGGTAGGACATGTTTATGGAAGGTAATCCTGCATGCATATAGTCGAAGAACTTGTTGGCTAGGGAGAGTACATAATTGAGACTTTCTGCCTGAAGCATGTTTAAACCTATCGAACAAGTGTTGAGAATAGATCCTATTTTATCTGGCTCTACATAACCTAAGAATTCTACATTAGGCAAATCGATAGCTTCCTTCTTAAGTTCTTCGTAAAGATCTCCTTCTCCGATTATTGTCAATGAGTAATCGGGTAACTTTCTCATCACCTCTATGGCAAGCTCTAATCCTCTGCCTTTATTGACCACACCTAGATAACAGAGTTTTTTCTGATTTGATTTTGATGTCTCTAAGTTTTTGGATTTGGATGGAACATTTCTAATTACTGCATATGCTCTTCTATATCTAGTATAGTAGTGTTCTCTTAAAGAATGGTTGACTGTATAGTTGTACTTTATATGTGGAAGGAATAGCTTGGCTGCTATCTTCCATACGTTTTTCTTGATTGCTTTGCCAGTTAATTCAGGAACTTCGTAATATATCTCATGTGCATCAAAAACAAGCTTTTTGTTTTTAAATATATTGGCTAGACACGATGCTGGAATCGTGTCTAAGTCTATTGCATTTATACAGTCCGTTTTGTGAAAAATTAATTTCCAAAATAATTTCCAATTAAACTCTAGATAAAAAAGTACACCTGATTTAAACAGAGTATCTATGATTAGATGAATGAAAGGGCTATTACTATCATCTAACTTTCCTCTTGATATCCAAGTAACAGTATAACCTGCATCGATAAGCGCTTTACCTATTCTTATGAGTCTCCTATCATACTGATGAAAAGAAGTAGAACATATCGTGATGCTTTTGCCTCCAGATTTAGTACTCACTAGTTCTCCTTATTTTATTAAACTCTATTGTAATTTCATTTTCATCTTCCAGCATTTTTATCCCCTCTGTCACTTCTTCTCTTTTACCTATGTCAAAATGAGCGAATAGTTCTATTATAGTCTTAGGGCCAGTATTAAGCACATCAAGGATTTCATTGGCTGTGAGATCAATGTTTTGGACTTCATACTTAGCAATGCAATTGTCACAAATTCTGCAATCAGCTTCAGGAAAGCCAAAAAATTCTGCAATATAAACTTGCCTACACTTATCAAGTGTCATGAACTCTTGAAGTGATTCTATAGATTTTAGCATCGCTCCTTTTCTTTCCAGGTAAACCTTCTCATCAATCGGTAACTTATTAGAAGGATATCTGTATTCCTTAAACGAAATTGTATGCCCCATAAAGGCTGGTTTGTATTCAGCTATTCTGTTGTTGTGAAGCCAATTTAGAGCTTCCTTCACTTTCTTAGTTGACGTGTCAAATTTCTTAGAAATGTTGTGTTCATCAATAACAGTAAACTCTAAGAATAATCCCTCATAGTTACGCAATACTTGCTTGATGAATTCTCCCATCTTAGGAGTTAGTTTAGGATTGCTAAGTAAGGCCTTGGTTCTGTTCTCATGGAACTTGAATCGGGATGGATGTAAGATAGCCTCTGAAAGGAATATTATTTCGAATTGATGTAGTAGTTTGACTGCATTAAATACTTTAAATTTTCGTTCAGAAAACTTCTTCGAAAAGGCAGCTACATAGAATGGATAAAATTCTGTTTGACAAGGCCCAGAAGCAACATTCAGGTCTTGGCATAAGTTTTTATATGTCTCCTTAAGGTATTCTATCTCTGGAAAACTTTCTTCAATTGTTTTCTTCATCATAGCCCCATCACCTTTATTATAAAAGATTATGGACTGTGCAACTTCGCCATCTCTGCCAGCTCTACCAGCTTCCTGGACATACGACTCTATGGTCTGCGGTGGATTATAGTGTAATACCAATCGGACATCTGATTTGTCTATTCCCATTCCGAATGCCTTTGTTGCAATGATAATCCGGGTGGTATTCTTATTCCATTCTTCTATGCATTTCTCTCTTTCCTTTCGTTCCATTCCTCCATGAAAGGCTCTACAATGCAACCCCTTTGCAAGCAGATGTCTTTCTAGTTCCTTGGATTGCTTTCTAGTATTGACATACACGATTTTACTTTCAGGAGTATTCTTTAAGAAGTGGTAGAGGTAATCTTTTTTAGCTTCTGTATACAGGCAATTGTAACTAAGATTAGACCTCAAAGGTGAGTGGACAAACTTCTTGGTATTTCTCATACCCAGATTTGCTTCTATGTCTACAATGACATCAGGAGTGGCTGTGGCTGTCACTGCAATAAATGGAACATCTGGGCAGACTTCTTTTATATCAGCAATCTTTCTATACTCTGGTCTGAAGTCATGACCCCATTCTGAAATACAATGCGCCTCATCTATAGCAATTAGAGCAACTTGCATTTTCTTGAGTCGTTCTTGAAAGAGTTTACTTTTAAGTCGTTCTGGAGAAACAAATAAGAATTTCTGGTCTCCATAGACGGCATTATCTAGGATGATATCTTGCTCTCTGTATGACTGACCTGAGAATAAACCTGAGGCCTTGATGTTTCTTATCTTGAGACTCGAGATTTGGTCTTT
>CAYNJK010000078.1:0-10862 GCA_964397575.1 uncultured Saprospiraceae bacterium | reverse complement strand
GTAAACTTGCGCTCCGTAAAATGAGACTCTTCCTTACTCATCGCCTCAAATATTTCAGCCAACTTCTTCTTGAAGCTGGACAAGAACTCACTGAATTCCATAGCTTTATAACTGGGAAGAGAAAGTAATTCACTCATATAGTATGAAATTATTGAAAAGACTGAAAAGCTCGGCCATGGTACGACAAGGTAGTTTAAAAATTGGCATTTACACCAACTTAGACTTTATATATTCCATCAGGTTTCAATAGGACCTTCTTTTGTTTGTACAAATTCCCTAGGGCCTTTTTGAACAACTTCTTACTCATTCCGAATTCCTCTCTTATTGCTGCTGGGTCACTTTTGTCCGTATATGGGAGATAACCATTGGCATCTAGCAGCAGCGATAATATTTTATCAGCATTAGGGCCTATGCTTTTATGGCCTATAGGTGTAAGACTGAGATCTATCTTATTGTCAGCCCGTAAAGGCTTTACATAGGCTTTTAATTCCTGTCCTGGACGGAGCTTTTCGAAAACTTCATTTTTATAGATAAGCCCTGCATAGTATTGCTCCACTACGGCTTTGTAACCGATAGGTGTTTCTTTATAAATTAGGCAATCGACTTCTTTCCCCATATGTATATCTTCATCTGCATGTGGGTCTAAGTAGCCACCCAGTTTTGTGGTACCCACTAACCTTTCAGTTATTTCATCCAGATACATGTAGACCACATGCTTTTCGCCGGGTTTTATTTTGACGGATTGGTTACTAAAGGGTACAAAGAGTTGTTTTTGTAAGCCGATGTCACAAAAAGCACCGGTATCATTCACATCAGAAAATTCCAGATAAGCAAAGTCAGACACAGTAATCAATGGCTGCTGAGTCGTAGCCACTTCTCTGTCATTGGAATCACAATAGACAAAGACCTCTATCTCATCCTCCAGATTCATTTCTTCTGTGATGAATGCATTGGGTAACAAAACTTCATCCTGATCTGCATCATCCATAAGGTAGAACCCTTGAGGCATCTGTCTGTTTATTCTCAGTGTTTGATATTCTCCTATTCTAATCATCTTTTCTTGCTAGCGGGAAAGGTAGGGACTTTTTGATTGTTTTAACTTCTTGTTTAACTATTAATAGGAACTAAAGCCGATAATAGCTTGTAAGGTCATTGTAGCTATTCACAACATCATCGTGATTATCAAAACAAAACAACTATTACTCTCTTTCTGGCTGCTGGTTCTTGCAGCTACTTCTGCTTATACCCAGACTAATTTTGTTAATCAAGCCAACGCTGCGCTTAAGAGTAGAGATCTGGCACAAGCAGAGTCTTATCTAGACGAAGCAGAAGATCATTGCGGAGAACCATATAAAGTCCAATATAGTAAAGCCACCTTGGCTGCTTTGTCAGGGGATTATCATTCAGCAAAGTCTTTACTCGATGATTGCGTCGCTACTGATGCTAAAGATCCAAAACCTTATTACAACCGTGCCTTAGTCCAGCTGGAGCTCAAAATTTTTCAGGGTGCTATAGATGACTTTAGAATGGCGGCCAATCTAGGGCAGAGAGGTGCAAAGAAGAGTGCAGACAAAGCCATTAATCTTAAGAAGCGTTCAGAGGCTAGATTATTTGAGACCTACCTAGCTTATGGAAAAACTGAATTTGAAAACGGCAACTACAGTTCAGCAAGAACCTATTACGATGCCGCTTTGGAATTAAGGCCTGAGGAAACTGCTATCTATTATGAGAATGCCTTGATGGGGCATCTGGAAAAGAATCCGATTAATGTATTAGAGGCCTTGGCCAAGCTACCTAATAAAGAACTCGCACCTTCAGAGTACATAGAATATGCGCTGCTCAAGGCTTACAGCTTGGGGCGAGTAAATAAGATGCTGGAAGGTGTCAAACTACTGGAACGCCTGATAAGAATAGACAATACAAATGATCCACGTCCTAGGGAATTGCTCAGTTATTATTATTTACGATTGAGCAGATATGACGATGCAGTCAATATTCTCAAAGGTCAAGTCTACAAAAATCCGATAACATATGTGGTTGCAGGTAACGCTGCTATGTATAATCGCAAATTTGATATGGCTCTGCGATGCTACAAAAAAGTAAAGTTCTTAGATAAAACCAATGTGAATGCAGACATAGGTATGGCACTCTGTCTGTCGGAGAAGAATAAATATAGCCAAGCTTTAGAACTCATAGATTCATTAGCTAAGGTGCAACCTGAAAATTTCCATGTCTGGAATACCAGAGGTATTATCTACAAAGACTTAGGCAGACATTACAAAGACAGAAACAACAATCGCAAAGCAAATGCCTATCTGATAACTTCAGCACAGTCATTTTCCAAAGCCGTAGAATTAAATGCTGGCCTGCAGCCGAGCTTTGATAATAACAAAGCATTGGCCTTGTTTTTCCAGGACAAAGAAGCTGCTGCAGAAAAAATATGGACTAGCAACAATAAACTGGCAAGTCAGAATAACCTGGCAATTTTGAAAGCCCGTCAGAAGGATTACAGATCAGCTTATTACAAACTCGATAGCTTGCAGCAAGTCTACGTGGCCACTAATAAAAAGAAAAACCAACTTGTAGACCACAACAGGCGATTGGCAAAATCCAGAACGCGTTTTGGAAATAACTATAAATTTGTAACCTACTATTTCCTCACTCAGAACAAAGTTATTCCTGCCGTAGATAATCCCTTCTTCCTTAATACCTATGAGGAGCCTACTGATGAACCCTTCGATTATCTGCTGATGTATTCTGACAAAGAATGTAAGGAGAATACGGACCGTAAAAAGGCTAAGAAATCAAAGAAGAAACGACGCTTTGATTTCAAGTTGTTCAAAAGGAAAAAGAAGAAGCAGAAGGGCGATTGTCCCACTTTCTAGTTGTCAGAATTGCTCAGTTTGTTATTGAGTAATCGTTCGAATTTTTGTGGAAGCTCAGCTTTGATATGCAAAGGCTCTCCAGTCTTAGGATGTATAAATGCAATCTCAGACGCATGAAGATAGAGTCCTTTGCCCTGTGATATTTTACCATTGAGTCCATACGTCTGATCACCTAAAATAGGATTGCCTAGTTCTGCCATATGGATGCGCAGCTGATGCCGTCTACCAGTGGTAGGTTTTAGCTCTACATAATTTAAAAACTCAAATTTAGGAGAGGGAATTTCTTGTAACACCTTGTAAGTGGTCTCCGCTTTTTTACCTTTTATTTCAGTTTTTATCTCACCGGAGGATTTCATTTTTCCGATAGTGATAGCGAGATAAGTTTTTTGTATTGATTTAGATTCAAACAGTTTGTTGAGAGCTGTAAGAGTTCCAGAGGTCTTGCCTATAAGCAATACACCTGAAGTGGGGAAGTCGAGGCGATGCGCCGGTTGTGGTCTAGATAAAGCATCCGCTTCGGCACTCTCTTCGAGCACATGAGGTAAGGCATTGGCGATTGTTTTCAGTTTGTTGCCACTGACTACTATGCCTGAAGGTTTGTATATAATGGCGAGTTGTGCATCTTCATGGAGTACTTGGAGGTCTAACTCTAATACCGGCAAAGAAGCATCTATTTGCTCCTTATAGAGATCTATTACTTCACCACCATTGATGTACTTGCTGGTAAAAGCAACTTGTCCATTTACTCTTACAAGGCCTTTGCTTATGGCTTTTTTCATCCCTTTTTTAGAACTGACTGATGCAAAAATACCAGGCGTATAATCAGATAAGCGGACTGGAGTAGCTTGTGGCAGTGCTGTGTGGGTTTCGATTTTTTCTAACTTATTCACTAATTTATTGTTTAGGATGCCAAAGATAGTGTCAATTCCAATTTTTTATCAAAAGTGCGCTTTTTAAAGTTTTCAGTTATTTTATATTAGCGCGGATTTTATTCTTTATTAATACTCAATTCCTATGTCTGATCATTCTGCACCTATGGTGACAAAGCAACATATGCTTTCTTGTCACGAAAGAATCAAACCCTACATTCACCGGACGCCAGTATTGGTTTCTACAGCCTTAAATGCAATTGCTGGTTGTAAAGTCTTTTTTAAGTGTGAAAATTTCCAGCGTATGGGTGCCTTCAAAATGAGAGGTGCCATGAATGCGATTCTCAATTTAAGCGATGAAGATAGATCTCGTGGGGTGGTAACCCATTCTTCAGGGAATATGGCACAAGCCGTTTCTTTAGCAGCTAAAGCGTTAGGTATACCAGCTTATATTGTTATGCCTGAGAATGCACCGCAAGTGAAAAAGGATGCGGTCGCTGGTTACGGTGGCATCATAACTGAATGTTATCCATCTATCAAGGAAAGACAGAAAGCAGCGGATATTATCGTCAAAGAAAAAGGTAGCACTTTTATCCACCCTTCCAATGATATGGATGTGATTTTGGGCCAAGGCACTGCAGCCATGGAGCTGATGGAAGAACATCCAGATTTGGATTATGTAATGACACCTGTGGGTGGTGGAGGATTGATAGCAGGGTCTGCTCTAGCAGCACATCATTTTGGTTCCGATTGCAAAGCCATTGCAGGAGAACCACGTGCTGCAGATGATGCCTACTGGTCACTGAAGGCCGGAAAGATAATGTGGAATCTCAAGGCAGACACCATTGCCGATGGCCTTAGAACGCATCTAGGTCACATCAATTTTCCAATAATCCAGAAGTACGTAGAAAGAATTGTCCGCGTAGAAGAAGGAGAAATAATTGCTGCTATGAGAATGATCTGGGAACGGATGAAAATAATAATCGAGCCATCATGCGCAGTACCTTTTGCCGCTTTGTTACTCGAATCCAAATTCTTCTTAGGCAAAAAAGTTGGTATTGTCCTCAGTGGTGGAAATGTAGACTTGGAGAAGTTGCCCTTCTAAAGGAAATTAGATTTTAGGAAGAAGAACCCAATGTTTGGGTTCTTCTTCCATATATATTATCGTGCTAGATCTACGAGATCTAGAAAATCTCTTTTGTATCCGAAAGGGTCGTATGATATTGATTCAGCCGCCCATTTTTTTACATCTTCATAGGTCGCATCTCCCTTATATTGCGAGTCCCTAAGCAGTAATCCAAATGACGCTACAGCAGCAGCAAATTGATGTCGATCCGTTGCTTCAGTAAAGGTATTTGTACTATTCAGAACCCTAAGATTCATAAGCTGAGAAACATCTCCATCTGGTTGCTTATACCTAAAGTCTATGTCAAAGGCAGAAATATTATGTGCTGCATTCTCAATTGTCCTTAGTTCGTAAAGTGCAGTAATGCTCTGGCCAGCGCCTATCTCTCCAGCATCTTTTTGATCATCATCAAAATCTTCAGTTTCAAGAACTCGATTTTCATAGCCTATCAGTCGGTATTCGCTTACAAACTGTGGGTTAAACTCTACTTGTACTTTTACGTCCTTCGCAACTGTAAAAAACTTATTGTACTCTTCCACAAATACTTTTCGAGCTTGATCTAAATCGTCAATGTATTCATAAGTGCCATTACCATTATCAGCCAGTTGTTCCATACGTCCTTCCTTTAGATTTCCTTGCCCTAAGCCTATTACAGTAAGAAAAATACCTTTCTCTCTTTCTTCTTCTATTAGCTCGACCAGTTCGTCCTCTGATGAGATGCCCACATTGAAATCTCCGTCAGTTCCCATGATGATCCTATTGTTACCTCCAGGTATAAAACTTTCCTCTGCGAGCTCGTATGCTGTTTTTATTCCGCCTTCACCATTTGTGCTACCTCCAGAACTTAGTCTATCTACAGCTCTAATGATAGCCTCCTTGTCATCACCAGCTGTAGGTGGTAATGCGGTGCCAGGATTAGATGCATAGGTCACTATAGAAATTCTATCTTCTGGAGTGAGTTCTTCTACCATAAGTTTAATCCCTTCTTTGAGCAAAGGCAATTTATTTGTTGAGCTCATTGACCCAGAGATGTCTATGAGGAACACAATGTTACTGGCTGGATAATCAGCTTTTTCCATATGTTCTCCTTTTATGCCGATGCGCATCAGCTTGTGATCTTTGTTCCATGGACAATCACTTACTTCTCCTTCCAGACTTATAGGATCATGAGTATTCGGCTCAGCATAGTTATAATTGAAATAATTTATTAATTCCTCAGTTCGTATGGCGTCTGAAGGTGGAATCTGACCTTGCTCCAAAAATCTTCTCATATTACCATATGCGCCGCCATCTGCATCTATTGAGAAGGTGGAAATTGCTTCCTCTGATACACTTATGAAGGGGTTTTCTACGATAGTGTTGTATTGTTCTGAGGTAATAATTATAGCAGGATTACCTCCCGAGTTGGAATCAAATGAACCTATAGCACCTGGAAAATCAGAATCCTCGCTACAGGCAGCTAACATTGATAGCAGAATAAAATACAAGCTAAGTTTCTTTGTCATGTGAAGAAGTTTTAATGATTAAATGATTTTGAATTGATTTTACTATAACGACTATACAAATGCGGATAGTCTCATATAAGCTTAAACGGTATGTTAATGAAGTTCTTCTATTTATAGAAGACGGGATGAAAATCCAACTGCGTTGGTACAAATGAGAAAAAATTTCATTGAGGACTATTAAGAACCATTTTGATCTAAATTTTATTACTTATAATAGAGATAACTATTAAGCTACTTTTCCATGACAACCAAGTTATACAAGCCTATTTCCTGTGATTATGTCGATTACATAGAAATATTAGCCATGCGGCGGACTGCTGTGAACATCATATATCTGGATCAAGGAAAGGAACAGCTTCTGGACGATGATCGTATTGTCACTTGGGAAACAAAGTCAAAAGAGGAATTTCTTATCACTAAAAGTGGCCTAAGAATCAGATTGGATTTTATTGTTTCTATCAATGGCCAAAAACCAGGTGACCAATGCCATATCTGAGAGCTAGCTATATTCTGTAGATACGTACTTTCTTTTTCTTAAGTCTAGTGTTGTTCAACTGCTGGATGGCTTTTTCAGATTTGTTTCTTTTTACCGCTACAAAAGCACAATCTTGTTTTATCTCTATTAGGCCAAGTTCCTCTTTTTGAAGATCAGCTTGTTTTATAAATAGGCCAGCGATGTCTCCTTTGGAGATTTTATCTTTTCTACCGCCTGAGATAAAAAGAGTATGCCATTCAGGTGTAGGTGGCAAATAAGAATGTGATACTATTTCTTCCTCTAATTCTGGCATAAAATCCCTTGGTTCTTCATCTTTCCAGATGAGTACATAGGCTGTCCCTTCTGCATTCATTCTGGCAGTCCTACCGTTTCTGTGAGTAAATTCCTCTTCTCTATTAGGTAAGTGATAATGGATGATGAATTTTATCTCTGGAATGTCCAGACCTCTGGCAGCTAAGTCAGTGGCAATTATAAGTTTATGTGTGCCATTTCGGAATTTTATCAAGGTCCGTTCTCTTTCATTTTGTTCGAGACCTCCATAGAAGCAACCATGCTTAATGTTATTCTCTTCTAGGAAGGCGCTTACACGTTGTATACTGTCCTTGTAATTGCAAAAGACAATGCCGGGATGATCACCAAGATGACACAAGGCCTTGACCAGAGTGCCGAGCTTGTCTTTTTCTGGAGAGATGATTTTTTTGATAGAAAGCTGTTGGATTTTTTCCTTGGACCTGTCTATGATAACTGGTTTATCCAGTCTTACAAATTTTGGTATTTCTATGGAGTCAGTAGCTGAGGTTAGAATCTTTTGCTTGCAAGAATGAAGGGCTGAAAGAATCTGTTCCATCTCTCCTTCAAAACCTAATTCTAGTGACTTGTCAAATTCATCCAGTACCAAGGTCTTGATCTTATGTACCTCAAAAGTAGAGCGACGCAAGTGATCTGCCACTCTCCCCGGTGTACCAATTAGTATAGCTGGCTTATGTTTAAGATTTATTCTATCCTTAGAGAAATGCTGTCCACCATAGACAACGTTGACTTTGTAGCCCGTACCCATTTCTCTAGCAACTTGCTCTATCTGGATAGCCAATTCTCGAGAAGGTGCCAGTATCAGTAATTGTACTTCTTTTTCTCCTGGGTCTAAAGATTCTACCAAAGGAAGCAGGAAGGCAAGTGTCTTTCCTGAACCTGTCGGCGAAAGCAAGATAGCATCTCTTCCATCCGCAGCAGTCTGATAGAATTCTTCTTGCATCTCATTCAGGCTTGAGATGCCTAATTTTTTCAGTATTTCCGCTCTAGTTTTTTTGATAAGATTTTATTTGTCTGATAAAGGACTGCAAGGATAAGCATATTACTGGCAACTTGCTACAGCTCTAATTGAAAGCTAATTTTTTGATTGAGCCCTAGCTGATTAAATCGGCTAAGCTCCTTTGGTTTTATGAAGGCAATCCGAGGATACCCTCCCGTAGTTTGTCCATCTTGAAGACAGACTATCATTTGGCCTGCAGGCGTCAGTTGTATGAGACCTGGCAGCATGGCTACGCTATCATTCAGATATCCTGTTGCTTGTAACTTTGGACCATGCAGTCTTGCACCCATTCTGTTACTTTCAGAACTGATGACAAAAGTCTCTGTGGTCATAGCTGATTTTGCTTCCGTGGTCAGTAGGTTAAACTCAGGACCTGGTATAAGCTGAATAGGGCTTTCATTTTTTTTATCCCTTAAAGAAATACTGATAATAGGATTGTTGCTGGTCTTCCATTCCAGTATATGATTTTCTCTGATAGGCTGACCAAAATTATATCCCATTTTCGCATATGAATATGTGGCGAAGGAATCGAAATGTTTTTGACCGATGATTTCTCCCTTAATTGCAATATATGCTCTTAGACCTTCTCTGCCGAAACCACCTTTCAAAATACTACCTTGATGAATTTGTATCGTTTTGTTTCTTTCTGTTGTCTGACCATTGATCAGCCAGTTCATGTCACAGCCTGTTAGTGCAATGGTTGTCGCCTCATGGAATTCTATAGTTGGTCCTGCTAGATTACATTCTATAACTGCGGCATCAGCTGGATTACCCACTAAGGTGTTTGCTAGCTGAGCAGAATCGCTATCCATCACACCTGATTGTGGTATGGCATAATACGCTAGTCCAGTACGTCCACTGTCTTGTATCGTGGTCATGATTCCTGCCTTTAGAAATTTACATGAACTCATTATACTCCTTTAGATTTAGAGGTGTATTTTTCATAGCAATATAGCTCTGCTGCGTTATTTCTACCATCTTGATTTCATCACCTACCTTTATATCGTTAAGTGGTAGTTGTTGTACATCGAAAATCTTGATTGGTGTTCTTCCTATAATATGCCATCCACCTGGAGAAGCGAGGCTATATAGTCCCATGTATTTATTTCCTATTGCTATACTACCAGGATCTACACGTTTGCTAGGAGTATCTTTTCTTGGAACCATTAGCGTATCCGGTAGCCCAGTTAGATAGAGAAACCCGGGCAAGAAACCAAGCATGGCCAAGGAGATCTTGGATGCGAGTAATTGGGTGATATACTCTGTTCTAGTTAGACCACAATGGCGCTCTATGGTTTTCCAGTCTGCTTCTTCACTGAAAAAGACAGGCAATTTGTAGGTTGAGATTTTGTTGCGATTGTCGAGTTTTATTGTTTCTAATTCTCTAAGCTTTTGATTGCTGAACGAGCTGTTGAGCTTGAGACAGATTTCTACCTGTGTGCCGATGACCTCATCTATATAGTCAGGTTTGTTATCTAAGATGGCCTTGGCAATCAATTGCAGAGGAATTTCCTTATCCTTCGCTGTCAGAAGAATGAAGTAATTTCCGAAATTCTGCATTGCCAAATTATATTCAGCTATCTGAAGAAATCCGGACATCTTTACTATGTATATAGTGATGAATGTTCTTTGCAAGTGTAACTGCAGCTGCTGTGTCACTATGCAAGCATATTGTATCTGAGGACAGTGTATGTAAGTTGCCGTAGTAGTCTGAAAGCTGATTGCTCATATAATGGTCTAGCTGGGCTCTAATCATATTCCAATCAGAGATGACAGCTCCTGCTAGTTTTCTGCTGCGTAAGGATGATCTTGACTCATAAGCTCTGTCTGCAAAAACCTCGTTGTAATAGTGCATGCCTAAGAATTGGGCAGCAGCACTAGCTTGCGAGTCAGCAAGTACATACAGCAGAGTATCCGGTACAATAGCTTGTATTGTTCTAAAAATTGCAATAGCAAGATCCATGTCTTGTGCAGTGTCATTGTAAAGCGCACCGTGTAACTTTATGTGATGTAATTTTGTCTTATGTTTTTCGCAAGTTTTGTAGACCCGCTCTATTTGTTCTGAAATGCTTGCTGTGAGTTGGTCTAGTTCTATATCCATACTCTTTCTGCCAAAATTTTCTTTGTCAGGATATGCAGGGTGAGCACCTATTGCTACATGGTTTGTGAGGGCCAACAATATGCTCTGTTCTACAGTTTCTGCATTGCCGCAATGACCACCACATGCGATATTACACGAACTAATATATGCCATGATGGCGGCATCGTCATAGCCTTCTCCAAGGTCGCAATTGAGATCTATGCTTTTTATCAGTGACACTAAAATATTTCTATAAAATTATTCAAAGTCTTCAGGCCTAGAAAAATTGTTACTATAATGATCAGAATGGCCAAAATATTCTGATGGGACTTATTGACGAATTTGCCTAGAAGTTTTTTGTCATTGGATATTTTGATCAAGAAGATTGCAATAAAAGGCAAAAGAATAGCATTGGTTATTTGTGCAAATTTAATTACCGGAATGGGCTTTACACCTGTGAGTAAGACCAGTGTTCCTAGCAATAATACGGTCATCCATGTCATTCTGAATCTCCAGTTCTTTTCTCCATCTTGCCATCCAAATAAACCTTTAGCAGCATAAGCTGCAGCCAGTGGTGCGGTAAGGGCACTGC
>CAYNJK010000077.1:0-10947 GCA_964397575.1 uncultured Saprospiraceae bacterium | reverse complement strand
TGCTTTTCAAACAAAATCTGCAATAAAGAGGAATTTTCCAGTTTTAGGTAGGTCCCGATTTGTTGCTGAGTGGTTAAGACCTAAGCTTTATCAATACTTTATAGAATCTGACACGGACGGCCGTCCATTCTCTCGAATTAAGAGAAATATCGTCTACCAAAGAGCTAAGGGAGTCAATGACACAGCCCCTTTTGGCACCCAACTCAATGTCTACGACGAAGGTTATGAATGGATGAATCACTCTATTAACCCAGTAGATCCACATGAAATAGATCACCATCCCAGAGTTACAATAGGTGGAAAAAACTGCAAACAGCCCTATAGCTGTAGTATTTTCAATGTCTCTGCAATGAGTTTCGGTTCACTAAGCAAAAATGCTGTCATGGCACTTAATGGGGGTGCGGCCATCGGAAATTTTGCGCATAATACTGGAGAGGGTGGCATCGCACCTTATCATGACAAATTCAATGGAGACCTTATCTACCAAATAGGTACGGGCTACTTTGGTTGTCGAACTAAAGATGGCAATTTTGATGCTGAATTATACCAGGAAAGAACCAAGGCAGACAATGTAAAAATGATAGAAATCAAGTTGTCTCAAGGAGCTAAACCTGGACATGGAGGTATCCTTCCAGCTAAAAAAGCGACACCAGAGATAGCTAAAATAAGGAATATAGAACCCTATAAGGATGTCAATTCTCCTCCTTATCATAAGGCCTTTAGTACGCCGACGGGGTTGCTACAGTTTATCAAAAAATGTCAGGATCTATCAGGCGGAAAACCAGTGGGATTTAAGCTGTGCATAGGACATAAAAGCGAATTTCTAGCCATCTGCAAGGCCATGCTAGAGACAGGCATACGACCTGACTTTATCTCTGTAGACGGTGGAGAAGGAGGCACAGGTGCTGCTCCGCTGGAATTTAGCAATTCCGTCGGAACCCCTATAAGAGAAGGTCTCGCCTTTGTATACAATGCCCTTGTAGGCTTTGATCTGAAAAAAGAAATCACCTTGATTGCCTCCGGAAAGATCGTATCAGGCTTTGATATTTTTAAAGCGATTGCACTTGGCGCAGATGTCACCTATAGTGCTAGAGCCATGATGATGGCTGTAGGTTGCATACAGGCCTTGGAATGCAATCACAATACTTGTCCTACTGGCGTCGCTACTCAAGATCCTAAATTGGTCAAAGGTCTAGACGTAACCAACAAAAAGGTCAGAGTAGCTAATTATCATAAAGAAACGGTTACCGCATTTGTAGAACTTATGGCAGCGGCTGGGCTAAATCATCCTGACCAAATAAATCGTTCTCAAGTCTATCAGCGGATAGATCAGCATATCTCAAAATCCTTTTATAAACTGTATCCATACATCACCGAAGGGAGTTTGCTCAGTCCTGATTCTTTTCCAAGAGGTTGGCAGGAGTATATGTCACAGGCTGACCCCAATAGTTTCAGACCTAAATTTGAGGCTGTATTTATCCAAGAAGACTAGACATATAGCTGCTAATTAGAATTTTATACATTAAAATAAATCGTAATTTGTCCTTAGCTTTATCTATCTTTGTGGACTAATTTGTACAGCCCTTGATTGCTTATTTAGAAGGAAAATTAACGTCCAAAACACCGACTCAAGTCTATTTGGATATAGGAGGCATTGCCTATGAGGTGAATATTTCACTTAACACTTTTGCGACTATAGAGCATCTGGAGGAGGCAAAGTTACATACTAAGCTGATAATCAGGGAGAACGAGCATACGTTGTATGGTTTTCACGAGCTGGAAGAGAAGCAGCTTTTTGTCAAATTGATTTCTGTAAAAGGAGTCGGTCCTAACACTGCCAGGGTCATATTGTCCTATATGACACCAGCAGAAACAACTTCTGCAATTCTTCACGATAATGTAGCTGCCTTTAAGAAGGTAAAAGGTGTTGGTCCAAAGACAGCTCAACAGATAATTCTTGACCTTAAAAACAAAATTGCCAAAGAAAGTTTGGCGACAAAAACTAATGTAATTTCTAGTGCTAATTCTATACGAGAAGAAGCAATGGCAGCGTTAGTATCATTAGGATTTCCTAGGTCTCAAGTAGGAAAGATGGTGGATAAAGTCATGAAAGACAATAGTGACATAAATCAGGTAGAAGTCCTAATAAAAACTGTTCTTCGTCAGCTTACCTAAGCTTCTGAGGAATATAACTTTTGAAAATTTGAACAAATAGCTGATAATCAGTGATTTAAATCGCTAAATAACCGCCTAACCACGGAGACTACATCTGCCCTCTACGCATTTCGCTTCAGTTTCACTTACCAAAGCCAGTAGTAGCAAATTAATGTAGATGTGATTTGGATGACATAGCTGTCAGCTTTTGATATTGAATACACATAATTGAGCAATAAATACGTTTTAATCCCGTGCTTTACATACTAATTTTTTTGTGAGGTACAAAATAAGGGCACAGAACAAGATATTTTGAAAAGAATGAGATTAACGAGCAAGCTGTTGGTTGGAATTATCTTAATGAGCAGTCTCATAGCAGGCAGCATCAGTGAGGTGTATGGACATGGTCCTAGCTACCCTACTCTACAAGATAATATCGACCGCATAGCACCCACTGCGCAGGATACCATCCCGCTGGAGGACAGATACGGAGATTTTATCTACGATAAGTCCGACAACCCCTTCGACATTCTGCCATCAGACCTGGAGCAGACTGTAGAATATGATCCTGAGACAGATTCCTACGTCGTGTACGAAAAACTAGGTGACGAATATTTCCGTACACCTACAACTATGACTTTCGAGGAATATCTGGACTGGAGAGGCAAAGAACAAGAACAACAGTACTTCCATAAGCTCGGTGGCATAGGAGATACCTATAAAAGTGGTAGCGGTCGCTTAGACCCTATGTCTAAAGTTGATATAGAAAAGAATCTGGTAGACAGACTATTTGGTGGTAATGGAATCACCATAGAACCACAAGGTAGTATAGACTTAGGCCTAGGTGCCAGATATAACACAAATGAGAACCCCTACGTTCAAGAAGATCAGAGAACACAGTTTTTTATTCCTGATTTCACCATGGACATACAGATGAATGTAGATGGAAAGATCGGTGACAAGATGGACCTGGGATTCAATTATGACACCAATGCAAGTTTTGACTTTGACAGAAAGATTAAGCTCGCTTATGACTCAGAGAAGTGGACAGAAGATGACATCATCAAGAAAATAGAAGCTGGTAATGTGAGCTTACCCCTGAGAAGCAGCCTCATAGACGGCGCTCAGGAATTGTTCGGTATAAAAACTGAATTACAGTTTGGAAAATTAAGATTGACGGCGATTGCATCTCAGCAGAGATCAGAAAGAGAATCTATACAAGTACAAAATGGCGCTACAGTACAAGAATTTATTCTCAAACCAGAAGACTACGATGAGAATAGGCACTTTTTCCTTTCTCACTACAACAGAAATGTCTACGAAGATGCTCTAGCTAATCTTCCATACATAGACAACAGCTTTAGAATTACAAACTTGGAAGTCTGGGTATCTGATGACAGAGCCAATTTCCAGACTGATCAGACAATGATATGTGCATTAGCTGACTTAGCGGAAGCAAATCCAGAAGTACTGACCAGCCCTACCAATGCTCATATACAAATAGAAAACAACGGGATGCATGTCAATAGAACGACAGACATCAACGGCAATAGATTACCAGAAAATGGCAACAATTCCATCTTCGAAAAAGTGATCAGTGATGGATCGTCCACAAGAATAAAGACTATAAGTGCTGTACTGGAAAACAAATTCGGTCTGCAGCAAGTAAGAGATTATGAAGTATTCAGAGGTAGAAAGCTGAATCAGAGTGAGTATTATTTCAATCCGGAATTAGGCTTCATTTCACTAAATGTAAAACTCAGACCCAACCAAGTACTTTCTGTTGCTTATGAGTATTTCTATACCAATGGCGCTGATAGTGATGAGCTGTACAAAGTAGGAAGTACGACCGATGAAGGCTCAGTGCCAAATACTGACAGATCTGGACAAGTGCAGTCAGAAGGTGTACTCTTCACTAAACTTCTAAAAAGCTCTAACCAACGTGTAGATCTACCTTCTTGGGATCTCATGATGAAAAACATCTATCCCTTGAGAACCAATCAGCTAGATCCTGATGGTTTTGAGTTCGATATATTCTATGAAGATGATGCTGATGATGCAAGTCTGAAAAAATTCTTACCGATAGAGAGAGGTCGATTCCCATTCCTGACCTTACTAGACCTTTTTGGATTGGATAGGTTGAATAGAAATAATGACCCACAACAGGATGGACTCTTTGATTACGTGCCTGGTGTTACTGTCATACCACAGAATGGAAGTCTCGTCTTTCCTGTACTCGAGCCTTTTGGCTCAGCCATAGAAGAAAGAATAACACAAGAACTTAGAGATGCCGGTGCTGACCAAGCAGAGATAGATAGAGAGGTTGCTTTCTATGGTTATCCAGAATTATATGACACCTCTGTCACCATCGCCAGCTTTGATCTTTTACAGAATAAGTTTGTGATGCGTGGTAGTGTAAAATCTACATCGACTTCAGAATACTCGCTAGGCGCATGGAATATTCCTGAAGGATCAGTCCGTGTAACCGCAGGTAGTCAGACCTTAGTAGAGGGTATAGACTATGAAGTGGAATATGGTCTGGGAAGAGTAAGAATACTTAATCAGTCCATCATTCAGCAAGGTGTACCTGTAAATATATCTTTCGAAGACAACTCCGTCTTTAGTCTCCAGCAGAAAAACATGATGGGGCTCAGGGCCGAATATCAAGTCAGTGATAATTTCTACATAGGTGGAACAGCTTTGCGACTCCAAGAAAGACCATTTACACAGAAAGTAAATCTGGGTGATGACCCAATAAAAAATAAAATTTTCGGACTGGACATAGAATACAGCAAGCCAAGTAATTTCTTGACTAAGCTTATAGACAAACTGCCTTTCTATAGCACCAACCAACCGTCCAATATAAACTTCTCAGCAGAGGTCGCTGCTCTACGTCCTGGGCACAACAAACAGATCAATGGATCTGCCGACGAGTCTAGTGGAGGTGTCGTAAGTATAGATGACTTTGAAGGTGCAGTGAGTGGTTTTCCATTAAGTTCTCAGCCTAATAGATGGACCTTAGCTAGTATCCCTCGATCCCTAAATGTCAGTGACAACAGATGGCCGGAAGCCAATGAGCTCGGTGGAGCAAATACTACCAATACCTTATCTGGTGTGAATAGAGCTCGACTGAGTTGGTATGTTATAGACAGATTTGTCAATATTTCAGAAGAGACAAAAAACACCAATTCATTTACAAGAAATATACAGCAAGCTGAACTGTTCCAGAGGCAGATTGCACAAGGACAACTTGCAGATCTTCTGACCTTCGACATGACTTATTTTCCAAGTGAAAGAGGTCCTTACAATTACGATCTTCCAAACGGTACAGATTTTTCTGCTGGTATAGAACTAGATCCTTTGGACAATGATAAATTACGTCTTAAAGAACCAGATACGAGATGGGCAGGCATACAACGCTATCTCAATAATAATGACTTCGAAGCCAACAATTATGAGTTTATAGAATTCTGGATGCTCAATCCTTATGGAGATATGCCACAACCACATCCTGGTCATACCGTAGATGAAGAAGGTTTTATGACCATCCACTTGGGAAATGTATCTGAGGACATATTATATGACGATCAGCAGTTCTATGAAAATTCTCTACCTAGGGACGGAGAAAGAGTAGAATCTTGTCCTACTGCATGGGGAGAGGTTCCACTTGGTACACCGATTAATGATGCCTTCCCTGGACAGAATTTCTCTGACCAAGATTTAGGCTTAGATGGACTCAACAATAACGACGAACTGAGAAAACATGAGTCCTACATCGATGCACTGATAGCTGACTTGGCTTTGCCGCCTGCAGTAGCTGCAGACCCTGCGGCTGATGACTATGTATTCTTTAATGATGATCTAGTGTTTACAGATCAAGACGACAATCTACTAGAAAGATATAAGTACATCAATAATCCTCAAGGAAACTCTCCAGATGTATCAGCCCAAGGCAATTTCCAGAGAGGCAACCCTGTTCCTGACAAGGAAGACTTAAACAATAACAGATCACTAGATAGAGCAGAAAGCTACTATGAGTATAAAATAAAACTCAAAAACCAAGATGGATTTATAGATGAAGCAGCGACACCATTTATCAGAGACACTAGAACCATCCAAAATGGTAATCTTGAAGAAACATGGTATCGATTCCGAGTTCCTTTAAACCAAGGTGAGGCAGTAAACGGCATCCAAGGTTTTAGATCTATACAATTTATCCGAATGCTGGTCAATGGTTTTGAAACGACAAAGACCTTTAGAATGGCGGAGTTCGAGCTGATAAGAAATCAGTGGCGTAAGCAGACCATAGTGTGCCGAGATTCCTCTGTTATTACTACACCAGAATTTAATATAGACATTGTAGGTTTTGAAGAAAATCAGGATAAAGAGCCTTTCGGGTATGTTATCCCGAGGGGTATAATACAAGAACAAGTGGTTGCACAATTCTCACCGACCTTGCAAGACGAAAATGCAATGGTCATGAGATTTGATGATCTTCAGGAAGGTTGCGATTTACAGATAGCCAAGTTACAAGAACTCGATCTAAGAGTCTATGAACGAATGCAGATGTTTGTCCATGCAGAAAATTGTATGGATGATGACAACACCAATCTCATAAATGAAGAACTCTCTGTATTCATCAGGGTAGGTAAGGATTTTGAAAACAATTATTACGAGTACGAAATCCCGATGACCTTATCAGAAACTGTCACTATTGCTAATGCCTCTGATAGGATATGGCCACTAGCTAACCAATTTGACTTTCCATTAGATTTGTTTATACAAGCAAAAAAACTCAGAAACGTTACACCTGGTGTACGGATAGATTCAGCCTTTGTGTTAAACAATGAAACTATAGACGATTTAAATATCACTGCAGCCGATTTTTCAAGTATTGACAACATAGAATTACCTGACGGTCACTCTGTAAGAATAAAAGGAAATCCAAACCTAGGTCTTATAAAAGGAATCTCAGTAGGTGTCAAACTGCGTGATGGTTCCGACAGAGATATACCACACTGTGGAGAAGTATGGATTAATGAATTACGTCTTGCTGGCCTGCAAGAAAGAGCAGGTGTTGCTGGTATCGCTAGATTAGACATGCAGCTCGCTGATCTGGGAGGTATTACTGCTTCGGCTTCTTACAACGGTCTCGGGTGGGGTGCTCTAGATCAGAAAGTAAATGAAAGATCCAAAGAAGAGGTGATAGAATATGATGTGGCGACCAACCTAGAACTAGGAAAATTCTTCCCTAGCAACTGGGGTATGAGTATACCTTTCTATGCGCAGTATGCTACCTCTATAACTAATCCGGAATTTGATGCCTATGATCTGGATATAACCAGAAAAGATGAGATTGAGTTATTTAGAGATGCAGCTCCAGAGGTACAACAAGATGTCCGAGAAAGAAGTCAGAAAGTCAGTACGATAAAAACTTTCAACTTTACGAATGTAAGAAAGCAAAAAAATGCTGGAAATGCCGGCAGACCTTCTAGACCTAATCAGAGAGGTGCTATAGGAAGTACTGGACAGCAGAATGACAGGAAGAAAACCAAGAAACCGATGCCGTGGGATGTGTCCAATTTCAGTGCCACCTACAGTTATACTGAATCAGACTACAGGGATGAAATACTAGCGTCCGATAAGACTGTAGACCAGTATCTAGGCGTAGATTATACTTACTCCAGAAAAGCGAAGGGCATCACACCTTTCAACAAGCTTGTGAAGTCTAAGAATCTGAAAATACTCAAAGAACTGAACTTCAATCCTATACCTAATAGTTTCACCTTTAATACTGGACTGAATAGATTCGAATCTAAGAGACAGTACAGATTACCGGTAGCTCCTATTTTTGAGTTTGATGACAGAAGATTTGATTGGGAAAGAAACTATGATCTGAACTGGAGTCTGACCAAGGCATTGAAAATTAATTATTCAGCTCAAAACATTTCTTACATAGATGAAATTCGTCAGACTGGTATAGCTGCAACACCAGCAGAAAGAGACTGGCAAGCTTACAGAGAGAATGCCGATGGCTTCTTGGTTGTAGATGATTTTACTTCTGACGTAGATGCTAATCCAGATCTTCCTAGAGACTACTGGAGACAAAATCTAGGACGTGGAGGAAGAAATACAGATTACAATCACAACGTTGCTGTCAGTTATACCTTACCGACCAAGCTCATTCCTTATATGGACTGGATAGACATCAAAGGACAATATAGAGCTGACTATTCCTGGTCTGCTGGAGCGCTGATCACAGATGTTTTTGATAATCCATTGCCGGGAATCATACAGAACTCTCAGAACAGATCTGTTACCGCAAATCTGAACTTCGATAAGCTGTACAAGAAATCCAAGTATGTCAAAAGCTTAGATAAGACCAGAGGACAAAAAACCAGACGTCGACTAAAAACAGATGGTGACCAAGTGACCGTCTCCAAAGACGACCAAGGGAGAACCACGACAAGAAAAAAAGAAAGAGAGGCCAGTGTTATCGAAAAATTACTACTACGTCCACTATTCTTACTGAGATCAGCAAGATTAACCTATAGGGAAGATTTTCAGACGGTCTTACCTGGTTATACAGGGACTCCAGAACTCGTGGGGCTAAGTGATGCATTTACAAATCCAGGTGCTGGTTTCGTATTCGGATTACAACCAAATCTGGACCAGTCAAATCCAGATAATTTCTTGACCAAAGCTGTCACTAACCAGTGGCTTACAGATAGTCAAGGCTTCAATCAGGAATTGACCCAAACAAAAGGACAGAACATAGAAGCTAAATTCAAGATCGAACCTTGGAGAGATTTTAAATTGGAAATAGATTTCAAAAAGGCTTACAGATCCTCTCATGCAGAAGTTTTCAAAAATCTGGGAGACAATCTTGGAGGCTTCCAAAGCTTAGCAGCGAGAGATCTAGGTTCTTTCGACATGACCTTCTATAATCTAAATACTTTATTCGGAACAAACATCGATGAGCTATTCGAAATATTCGAAGGCAACAGACCTGTCATCTCACAAAGACTGGCAGAGACCACGAGAACCTTTGCCGAAGCCAATGGACAAGATCCTCTGGCACCACATGAAAGAGATGGACCTGATTATGCCTCTGGTTTCGGGAAGCAGAGTTCTGCTGTACTGGTGCCTGCGTTCTTAGCAGCCTATACAGACCAGAGTCCAAGTGAAGTAGAGTTGGACTTAGAAACACAGGTAAGAAGACGTACTTATATTCCTAAACCAAACTGGAATTTAAGGTATGATGGACTGACTAAGTTGCCATGGTTTAAGGATAAGTTTTCTAGTTTCACTTTGCAGCATGCCTACAGTTCTAGGTTACGTGTAAGTAGTTTCAATACTGATGTAGAATATGACAGAGATTTCTTCGGTAATGATGGTCTGGCAAATCTGAGGCAGAATGGGAACTACTATACCAGAATAGAAATTCCAGCAATACAGATAAGCGAAAACTTCAATCCTGTCATAGGACTTAAAATGAAGACACGTTCTGATTTTACACTAGAGTTTGAATATGTAAAATCAAGAGATCTAAATCTTAAGATAAATACTTCCAGTCAGCTGGAAGAGGATAAGAAGACAGGCTTTGTATTTGGAATGGGATACACCATAAAGAATTCTAATTTCCTAAAAGGAGGTAAGAAAAAGAGAACAAGAACGAGAAGAGACAAAGATAAGGATGATGACGACGAAGACTCTAGTAGAAAAAGGAATTCTAGAGTGAATACTGGAGGAAATGTTACCTCAGACAGAGGTAGTGACATGACTTTCATGCTCAACTTTGCCTTTAATGACAACCAGTTCTTTGTACATGAGCTGGACTCTAATAGATTACAAGAAGACAATGAAACCAGAGGTGACAGAGGATTCCAAATAAGTCCTTCTGTGGATTACAATCTCAATGAAAATGTCTCACTCAGAGCCTTCTTTGATTACAATACTAATACACCTTACGGCAGTACAAATTTCAAAAGAACAAATGTCAATGGCGGAATCGTCATGATACTCACCTTGAATTAAAATAAAAAATAAATTTCCTAAAAAGGGGAGCTTTTAGCTCCCCTTTTTATGTTTATAGTATATGAAGTGGCTCAAAATTATTCTAGGCATCTATCTATTACTGTGCATCGGTTTATTCTTTGCACAGGAAAAAGTCATATTTGCTGCGCACCATACAGATGAAGCCAAAAAATACAGAGCAGGATATGAGGTAGAAATTCCACTGGAAGATCAACTCACAATGAATGCATTAATAATTCCTGTAAAGGCTGGCACGAGATCCAAAGGTGCTATTATGTATCTACACGGAAATAAAGGAAACATACAGCGTGGCATATACCAAACCAGAACCATGCGTGATAGAGGTCTGGACGTAATGATTATCGATTATCGCGGTTATGGAAAAACAGAAGACAAACCAAGAAGCGATAACCAAATGCTTACTGATGCAAGCAAAGCCTATAATTATCTAAAAGAAAACTATGACGAAAGTCAGATCTATATCGTCGGATATTCCTTAGGCACTGGCATGGCCAGTTACCTTGCAAAAACAAACAACCCTGCACATCTCTTTTTGGTAGCACCATTTACGAACCTGACCGCTATCAAGGATCAATACTTATGGATGTTTCCTGATTTTCTCATGAAGTATAAACTGGACAATGCCGAGCATGTGAAAAATCTAACCACACCAGTTACCATAGTACATGGTACAGATGACACAGTTGTGGATTATAAGTATTCCCTAGAACTAAAGAAGATTAATAACAAAATAGA
>CAYNJK010000076.1:0-10947 GCA_964397575.1 uncultured Saprospiraceae bacterium | reverse complement strand
TATACAGTTGTCTGCTGCTGGCCAGCAGTATGTGGGGAGCTTTGTTAAGGAGTAGATTTTTTGTGAGGCTAAAGTTAATTGCACCTCCTCATACAACAAGATGCCTCTTCTTCTTACTGTTCTGATCGGCAGGGATTATGGTGGATAAGACCAGAGATGTAGTTTTAATGCTAACATCCGAAGAACTTTCTTCTCTACGGAGTAATCCCTTCCATTGATGACCCTACCCAGTCTTCTCAAAACAACCATTTCAGCAAAAAATACAGTACCCTAGAGGTGCAATAATCCATTTATTCACGTCTTTTAGTATATTTAGAAACACAATACCAAATCATGCAGTTTAGAACGTTAGTTGTGTCCCTTCTTCTTAGTTCCCTTGTGCTAGTAGGTTTCTCCCAGGAGATACTAGAACCTTACGAACCTACCAAATACATGGAGGCTGGTCACGCATTTATAGATGAGGATGCAGATTATACCAAGGCAGAACTAGAGTTTGCCAAAGTCCACCCTAATGATACACTATACAATCGTGCACAATTCAACAGAATTGTAAGTGCACGAAAGAGTGGTCAGCAGGAAAAAGCCTTACAACTTATAGATGCAGCTTTAGAGACTAATGATGACTACATCATCAGTATTTATCTGAATAAAGTTTACAGCCTAGATTCTCTTGGCAGACAGGAAGATGCGTACGCTGTGATAGATGAAGCATCCGCAAGATTTCCGTATAACTATAACATCAAGAAAGCACGAACGGATCTTCTGGAATCTGAAGGCAAATACGAAGAGGCCTGGGAGATCTACAAAGAATGTGTCAGAGACGAACCGCTCAATATAAATCATCATCTAAGCATAGCAGACTTTGCTTTGGAAGCAGGTGCGGTTACACAGGCAATCCTGCCTATCGCTACAGCCTTGGCCTTGGATCCAGATGGAGAAAATAATCTATGGCTGATAAAAAGGAGCAACTACATCGTCAGTAACAAACCTGAAGTAGAGAATCCGCAATATGGGCTAGACGTTATGGAGGCAGACTTTGAAGACATAGATGACCTGGTAGGCAATTATATAGCACTGGATGATAGCTATGAAGTGCCCTCTAGATTTCAGATAGCCTTTATTAAGCAGCTCTATCTGATGATTACGGAAACAGAAGAAGAGGAAGGGTTTTTCTATGACACCTACCTACGTCCTATGAAGGCGGTAGTAGAGGCAGGCAAGTATCCTGAGTTCTCTACTTTGCTCTGCATGCCGTCAGATGATGCAGATCATCAGAAGTACTTAGAAAAAAACATGGATGAGCTCATAGGACTCAATAGACAATTCAGATCACTAATGGATGATCCTTCTGAAAAGAGAGAAGCACCTGAAGGACTGACTGACAAAAAAGTAGATTTCCTTTACTTCAATGATGGAAAGATACGAGGCATGAGCCACTATGATGCTGATAAAGATATATTGACCGGACCTTCTATACAATTCAATAGAGAGGGTGCTCTGGATGCCAAAGGCAGCTATGATAAGAATGGGAATATGACTGGTGACTGGGTATGGTACCACACAAATGGAGAGGTTGCAAGAAAGAGTACTTTCAAAGAAGGAGAAGAGGAGGGCATAACCAGTTATTATCTTGATACTGGAATTCTTTCTAGCCGGATTCCTTACAAAGCAGGGAAGATGGATGGTACGCTGGAGTATTATAAACTGATAGGTTACAAGTACGAAGACGTAGAATTCAAAAATGATGAGAGAGATGGACTTTTGACAGGTTACTATCCAGACCAAAGTGTCCATTATAAGTATACCATGAAGCAGGGAAAGTATGACGGTCCATTTACTGTATATTATGAAGATGGTTCTAAGAGAATAGAAGGCACTTTTAGTAATGAACTCTATAATGGAAAGGTAAATTATTACTATAGAAATGGTCAGATACAGACGGCAGAGAATTATAAAAATGGCGTCAGAGACGGAGCCTATGCCATCTATTATGAAGATGGACAGTTGCAAGAATCCGGTGCCTATAAAGATGATGATAGGATAGGGGAATGGAAAGAATACAATTCTACCGGTGCCATGGTGCAAATAGAAGAGTACGACGAGAGAGGCAAGGTCAATGGACCGACGACAAATCTCGATCATCTTGGACGGAAGGAAACTGTCTACATGAAGAAGAAAGGCGAGATTACGGAGCTTATAAATTATGACGTAGACGGAAAGGAGATTTCCAAGTATAAGCTGAAAGGAAATACTTTAAAATTTAAAAATCTGTATGTCAATGGACTACTCAGTTCTGAAGGGCAGTTTGTAGATGAATTGCGGAACGGTGACTGGAAATTTTATGACAGTTATGGCAACATGACCAATGAGGCTCAATTTGTAGATGGACTAAGAAATGGAGAAGACAAACTATATTCAGGTAATAACGTCTTAGTAGGCACTGTTTCTTACAAGGACAATATGCAGGATGGTTTGTCATTGGAATATTTCCCTAATGGAGCTCTTCGGACACAAGCATACTACAGGGAAGATGAGCCCGATGGAAGATTGCTTACTTATAATCAGGGGGGTACAATTCTAAGGGATAATTATTATGTAGAAGGGCAGATGACGGGTACTAATAAGTATTATAACTGTAATGGCAAGCCTTATTTGATAGAAGAGTACACTAAGGGTTATCCGATAAGTGGCAAGAGATACGATCCTAATGGTGAGGTGACCTCTAGCTATACACTGACAAATGGATCTGGGGTAGATGAGTACTACTATTACGCAGACAAGAAGCAAGTAATGGGACGCATAGAGTATAAGGGTGGAGTAAGAAATGGTCCTAGCTTAAGATTCCACAACAACGGTAACAAACGTTTTGTGGGTAGTTATGTCAATGATAAATCGCATGGAAAGTGGGAATACTATTACCATAACGGCAACAAGAAGAGAACTGCCGAGTATGAGTATGATACACCTGTAGGACAGTGGGAACATTATTACCAAGATGGCGGTATCGAGTTGCGCTATCAGTACTCCTATGGCAGACTAGATGGAGAGTACCTCAGTTATCATCACAATGGAAAGGTTGCCGAAAAACTAACCTATCTCAAAGGATATCTGCAAGGCCCTACCGAATTGTATAATTATAATGGAGACCTTGTTGTAAGTTATACCTACGAGAATGATGTACTGATAGGTTATGCTAGTCCTGACGACAATAATAAATCAAAGGCCATGATTCCTATCTCAAATGGGACAGCAGAAATAAAGGCTAGTTACCCTAATGGACAGGAATCTGTAAGCTATAATATTACTTCCGGATATATCAATGGTGAGTACCTAAGCCATTTCCCTAATGGACAACTGGCAGTAAAGCTGAATTACGATAACGGAAAATTGCATGGAGAAAAACTTATGTACTTCGATAATGGCAACAGCTATATGCAAGAGAATTTTTCTTACGGGCAGTATCATGGAGAGCAAAAATATTATCATGAAACTGGCAAACTTAAGCGGACAGAAAATTGGTTGTATGGTGAGCAACATGGCATGACCACAATCTATGATGAAAATGAAAATGTTATACTAACAATAAGATATATAGGGGATGTACCATACGATTATAACTAGAATTCTAATTTGTACTCTTACGGTTTTTGGACTAACGAATAATGGCTATGCGCAAAAAGTCGATCTAGCTGCATTAAAGGAGCAATATCCCAAAAAAGAACTCATCTATCTCAGCTACGATGTAGAGGTGAGAGTAGAACTTAAAGATGGTGAGCTGGATATCAAGGAGCACAGGAAACAAAGCAAAATTTTGCTTACAGAAAATGCAAAGCAGTTTGAAGAAGAGTCCCTGCCATATTACAATGCCAATGAAATAATAGACGTGTCTGCCGAGGTAGAAATTCCCAAAGGCAATAAGTATCGCTCGTATAAAGTCAGAGAATTTAATACCATAAAGACCATCTCAGACAGATATTTTTATGATGACTCCTATGCCGTACAGTTTAATTATCCATATGTAAGAGAAGGCACTATATGTAAGGCAAATTATACCTACGATATTCAGGACCCTATTTTTATGCCTGCTATCTACATGGCTAATTATGTTCCTATGAAGGAAATGAATATCAAGCTGGTCTATGATAAGGAAGTAGATCTGCTCATACATGAATTCAACCAAAAACAACCACTGAATTTCAAAACTTCGACCAAAGGAGGGAAGGTAATTAAAGAACTTACTCTAAGAGATATAGAAACGGTAGATATAGAAGCTGGGGGAAGATCTTTTCAGGCAGTCGTTCCTCATATAGCGTTGGCCATTGCTTCCTACGAAGTAAAGGGTAAGAAGAAAAAAGTAATGGGCAACCTTAATGATCTTTTTTCTGCCTATAGCAAATTTATCAGTGAGGTAGATATGGAGACAAAAAAAGATTTTGCGACCAAGGTAGATTCGATTACCAAAGGTATTAGTACAGAAGAGGAAAAAGTAGGCGCCATATATAGTTGGGTAAAGCAAAATATAAAGTACATAGCCTTTGAAGATAATATGGGCGGATTTATACCGAGAGATCCACAGCTGGTCTATGACAGAAAGTTCGGTGATTGTAAGGACATGTCTTCTATTATCGTAAGCATGTTAGATCATGCTGGAATAAAAGGAAATTTTGCTTGGGTAGGGACTAGGGACCTGCCATACGATTACACCGATGCCTGTGGTACCTTTATAGACAATCATATGATTGCGGTATACCATTCTGAAAAGGAAAACAAGTATTATTATCTAGATGCAACGCATGAGTATCTGCCTTTTGGATTGATACCACCTAATATCCAGGAAAAGCAAGTACTGGTCTATCAGAGTCCTTCTTCTTACAATGTTTTAGATTCTGGCGTCACTGCTTGTACTGCTAATCTGAATTCTGAAGATTGCAGACTACGTATAGAGGGAGAACAGCTTGTCGGTCATTTTAATATCAAACTGGATGGCTATCAGCTAACGGAATACATGTACATCTTTGGGAGAATGACGAGAGACAAGTTAGAAAAACGCTATCAGACTTATTTTGCAAAAGGATCTAATAAATCTACCGTCACAAATATAACAGCAGAACATAATCTGAGGCCTATCGATATCAATTATGATATAACGATAGACGAGTACCTAGCTAATGCTGGTGATGAGATCTATGTCAATATGAATCTGGACAAAGTCTTAGAAGGCCAAAAAATGCCGGACAGCAGAACACAAGCTGTAGACTTTAGACAGACAATGAACTTTACTAAAAACTATGTACTGGAAATTCCGCAAGGCTATGAAGTCACTTATATGCCGGATGACGTTTCATTTGGAGATGATCAGTTTAGTTGCTCGATAAAGTATAAAGAAGATAATTCTGAGGTTACCTACAGTTACGACCTCTGTCTAGATTCTATCTGGCTAGAACCGGGAGATTTTTCAAAATGGAACACTTTTATTAGAGATTTAAAAAAGTCATATCGTGAGAATATTATACTTACTAAAAAATAAGTCTTTCATACTCGCAGGCTTAGCACAGTTAGTACTGGTAGGCAGCATCACTGCACAAGATTATGTGTACGAAGATTATAGTTGGGATAAGAATCCTACCCCGTATGTATTGCCTGATACCCTGTCTGAAGAAGAAGCCTTGTATACCAAGTATCATTACTATCTGGAATTTAATTCAGAGGTAAAGTCTGATAACCAACAACTGAATGTAGAACATTACAAACTGTATCTCAATAGTGATAAAGCGGTAGAAGCCAATAATAAAATTTATATACCTCAGGAAGATAAAAACGATAAGCACAATAAGATAATGATTAGAGTGATACAGCCTGATGGCTCTGTCACAGAACTGGATAAGAAAGATATAAAAACAGGTGTACATGAGGAGTCCGGTACTGAATACCTTTATTATGCTATAGAAGATCTTAAGATAGGTAGTGAGATAGAAGCGCTTATCAAGACTCAAGTTTATCCAACTTTTTTCGGTAGGTTATTCTACATTCAGAAAAACCAACCTGTGTATGATTATACCTTTGAGTATATCGCTCCAGAGCATCTGGAGATGGAATTTAAAGTGTACAATTCAGAAAAGGAGTTTGTGGTTGAGGAAAACGAAGAAAGAGTTTCACATACCTTATCAGCTGCCTATGTCCCTAAGTACGAATCCGAAACTTTATCAAATTCTGATTCACACAAAGAATATTTGTTGTTTAAGCTCAATAGAAATATCGCTCAAGGTTCTAATGATGTAAATAGTTTCGGTTATTACAGCCAGGTGGTAGGAAATAGAGGTCTGAATGCGCCACTATCTAAATCTGCCTTTAAGTCCATTGCCAAATCTTATAAAGACATCGGCATAGAAGATGCAGATTCTGATACCCTAAAAGCACTGAAAATAGAAAATTACATAAAGCAGAATTTTACCTATATAGATAACAATAGAGAGGCAACCTTAGAAGATGTGGATGGAATATTTAAGCAGAAGGCTGTTAATATTTTTGGGGCTACGCGATTGTACATAGAATATCTATATAATGTGGGTATGACCTGTCAGATGATTGTCACCTGTGATAAGACTCGAGTAGAGTTCGACAAGAAATTTGAAAATTATTTGTTTCTAAATAAGACGCTACTCTATATTCCAGAAATCAAGATGGCATTAGATCCGAGTGATCCCTTCAGCCGCTTGCAATATTTCGATACGGAATATCAGAATCATCCAGGACTATTTATAAGAAGCAGAGAAGTTGGTTCTACAACTACGGCGACAGGAAAGGTAAAAATGATTCCGACGACCAAGGGCTCTGATAACTTAACCAAAGCAATAATCAATGTAGATATCATAGATGACTTCGATGATATCAAGATAAAGGTAGAAACCGAAAAGACGGGACATGTAGCACGAAATTTTCAGCCGTATTTCCAGACTGTAGAAGATGATTTCCGAGAAGAATTCTATGGATATGTTTTGCATACCTATACAGACCAGTTGGTGATGTCTTCTGTGAAGTTTGAGAATACCGACGAGCTAGATTTTCCTCAGCGCCCCCTGAAAGCTTACTGCGAAGTAGAGAACGATGACTTCTGGCAGAAAGCTGGGCACAATTATATTCTGAATGCAGGAGCTCTTATAGGGCCACAAACACAAATGTATAACGAAGAAGGGTCCACTAGAAAAACACCTATCAATAGTAACTTTGCACGTCGTTTTCAGTATGAGATATACTTTAATATTCCTCCTGCCTACGAAGTTTCTAATCTAGAAGATCTGGACATGAATGTGGATGGCTCCAATGGAGATTTTACCTTCTACTTTAAGTCTACACATACTAGGGAGGGTGATAAAGTTACAGTCATTATAGATGAGCTCTATGACCATGACACTTATCCTGCAGAGCAGTTTCCTGAGTATCTTAAGGTCATAAATGCTGCTGCTGATTTCAGTAAGAAAAAAGTCGTTTTCAAACCTAAATAGTCGGTGTTATTTATCTCAGCTTTGTGTTGTCACCAAGCTAGGTTTGTGTTATTCCTTGCTGTTTGCGATATAGTATTTCTGATAGTCAGCGGTGGTGCCTTCTGATAATAAGGTCATATAGTTGGACCTGGAAATAAGAAATATCTCTGGCTTGACTAATGAAAAATGCTCACTCATTTTGTTTAGGTAGTCCAGAGCGACTGATTGTTCTTGGAACGAGGCGATACTGTATAGGGTCTTGTTTTTCTCCTCCTGCAAAGTCATGTAATAGACACTAAGGCTGTGGTTATGAAAATGTAACCTGTTGAAAGACTTGATGTTTTCTTTTGCAGCAGCGATATCGGTACTGTCTTTAGTGGTAGCAGAGAAACAAATATAATAGCCGGAGCTGTCTTGATCGGAATATAAAGTTGCCGTATCAAAATCATTTCTCAGGGAAGTGTCACGGTTTTCTATATATGCTGCAGTGAAGAAATTATAATAGGCTTTCCATGAGCTGTTCTGCTTGATTAGGTTGGTATTGTGATTATGGATTATATAACTGCTGTGAGCTAGGCTGGCATATGCCGCATAGGACTGTAGCATAGCCATGAGCTTATGATAGTATTCCATACCAGCTAGTTTGTTATCGAAAGAGGCAATAGTCACGTCTCTGGTGTCTTTACTTCCAAAGAGATCGGAATGCGCTATCGAGAACTTCTTCTCTGGATAATATGTCTTATTGAATTTGTATAGCGATATTATTAAGCTGTCTAGGAGATCTTTATTGATAGACTCACAGATGATGTGCAAGGTGTGCACTTTTTCGTCGCGTAAAGTGAAATTGGCCTTAGATTCAGTTGAGCTTGGCGTTGTGCCTTGCGGAGATTTAAAAGCTTCTTGAAGAGGATTTTGCGCCTTGACTGGCTTTGCTTCCTCTGGAGCACATGACCAGACAGTAAGTCCTGTGATGAGTAAAACAATGAAAGCAATTTTGTTTGATAAGTGCATCTGTCTACGTGATAACCCAAGGTAACTAAATCCAAATTAATAGTAAGTGGTTTTTAAATTATAGAAAGCGGATTATTTTTTCTTTAGAGAGAGCAAGGCCGAAAAGAGCAATAATAAAATACATACTATGACCATGCCCATACCGATGCCTATGGTATCAGCCAATCTGCCGAGAAGGACTGCAATTCCTGCAGTAACAAAGGTCTTGTAGAAAGACTCAGCAGAAATTACGGAAGTTAGAATTTCGTTGGAAACCTTGTCAGCCATATAGCCTGTCAGAATTGGTTTTCTTATATTTTCTATTAGATAGATCCCCACAAATAGAAACAAGGCAGGTATGTGCCAGCCCCAATGGTAGAGTAGGCCACAGAGGAGTCCAGAAAGTAGTCCGAGATTTAGAGTCTTTATTTCCAGCCTTCTAATGGGGGAATCTGATAACCGTCCAGCGGACTTAGAAGCCAAAGAAGAAAGAAAATAAATGATTGTAAAACATAAGCCTACTACAACTCCGGTTCCTTGTTTGTCTGTGAGATTATAAGACAGTGGAATCAAAAACACAAGGTGGACCATCAATGGCTGGATATAATCCTTTATGCTTTTTAGATATGCCGAATGCAGGCCAGAAGAATTAATCAGGTAGATAACCTGGCTGTCTTTAAATGTTGACCAGGCTTGTGACCATACTTCACGGAGTGGTTTGGGTGCTTTTTCTTTGGAAGCAAAGTTAAGTACTTCGGGATAGCTGAGAATATTAATAAAATTCAACAGGTAAGGTATAATAGCACATAAGAAAATAACGCGATATTCTCCAGACCAGAACACCAGTACGCCAGCGACCAAGGCTGAAATAGCGGATCCTTTCTGAGACCAAGATCGTGTATGTCCATAGTAACTGATCTTATGGTCCTGCCAGTTGTTTCTCTTGAGATAGTCCATAATCATACCCTTATGTGTACCTGAGCGAAAAGCATCGCCCACACCATAGAGCAGCATCGCCAGTGACAATAGCCAAAGGTCAGCAGAACAGTAGAAGATAAGAAAGCTTAGAATATAGCAGGCAAATGCTACTAGCAAAGAGCGCTTTCTTCCATAAGCATCGGCAAGAAGACCAGAAGGAAATTCTAGAAAATTGGTTGCAATTTCTTTCAGTGCATACAAAAGTCCTACTTGTGTATAACTAAGACCGGTCTCTACAAAAAACAAAAGTAGAAACGCATCAAAAAATCGCAGGTTCTTTAAGAAACCATAAGCGCAGAATTTTTTGTACTGATAATTTTTGAGTTGACTGTCCAATTGTAATTCTGTAATTCGAAACCTAAGCTAAGCATACAATTGTTTTTTTAGGCATGGCTACTATTATTTATCCAATCGAATCTGAATAGTGGATTAGCAACTACAAAGTAAATTCTTTAAAGTCAATGTATTTTATCGAGAATCCATATTAATAAACTAACTTGATAGTCAAATTTAGATACTAGACAAGAATGAATTCATATCTGAAATTATATCTCATTATTTGTGCTCTGGTTTTGACCTGTTGTAAATCCTCATTGACAAATAATACAAATATTACAGTTACAAAGGCATTTAGAATTGTGGAACACAATAAGGACTTAGATGAGATTTTAGCACTCAGGTATCAAAATGAGATGCTAGTCACAATTTCACTTAATAATTCTAAAATAATAAAGAAGGGCTCTTTGTTTGGATATGGTGTACTCGAAAGTGCTATGATGGCTAAGTTTCCGAGACTTGTAAAGCAACATAATGGAACAAATGTAAGTGAGTTGAAAAAAATAGATATAAATGGCAATGTATATTTATATCAGAGCTTTGACTTTGGACCTAGTGATCGAGCTGGATATTATGAGTACGGGGGCTTGTATACCGAGCAACCAGAAGAGTACTATGAATTTTTTATTTCTGGTGACAAAACGAAACAAGTAAATCATAGGGAAATTATTATGGATCTATTAAAAGGTGTTTAGTAAGTGCTTAGGTCACGAGACCTTCTGCTTAGGGCCGGTTAAAAAGAGCAGTAGTTGTTCTCATTTCTTTGGCGATATTCTACCTGCACTTGTAAAAATAGACTTAGAAGATAAAACTTGAAATTCTTAAAACTCATCATACTAATCTTTGCCACAATTGCGATGGTTTACTTTGCTTTTGCTTTTTCAGTTAGCAGTTGGCCATTCGAGTCACATTATCGGTTATATGTTGAGCTAGAAGATGCTACAGGTGTGACGACTAAATCTTTGGTAGAAATAAGTGGATATAAAATTGGGGAAGTGAGTAATATGACTGTTGTAGATCGAAAAGTAATAGCCGAACTATCTATAGACAAAGAAATTAAGCTTCCTGGTACATCTCAGTTTTATCTGGTTAAAGAATCTTTTTTAAATAGTACAAGAAGTTTCGCAGTAGACTATGATAAAACTGTAAACGAAGTGTATGC
>CAYNJK010000075.1:0-11064 GCA_964397575.1 uncultured Saprospiraceae bacterium | reverse complement strand
ACTTCCTGTTATGAATTCAATATCTGGGATGATTGTCCAGACAATGAGAACGGGACTGGTGCTCTTGTAAGAAGGGCTAAGCCCTTAGCAAGAGTAGAAACAAAAGGAATATGGAATAGCTATAAAATAGTGGTGCATGATAAGCACATACAGGCTTGGATAAATGGAATACTTACGGTAGACACCAAAGACATAAGTCTCGACAAGGGGTTTATAGGTATACAGGCTTATAGTACGGGAACTATAAAGTTTAGAAACATCAATATAAAAACTATAAAATCATAAGCATTGGGACTAAAAGTTATAAAGGTCAGAGGTTTCCTTATAGAATTTGATAATGATTGGAAAGGGACAGAGACTGTATATGTCAACGGGCAAGTTGTATCCAAAATCCATTCTTTTAAAGGTGCTACGCATTCCTTTACAGTTTCAGAAAGGAATACTGACGTAGCCTATGTTCTAACTTCAAAATTAAACGACTGGGGAGTCTGTATAATTAATTTAAAATGTAATGGTAGGATAATCAAAGACAAGATGTATGTGCTTTGGGGTAACAAGAAAGTAGAAAAAAATATCAAAAAGATAGAAGGTCTAAAACTGCTCAATGAATATGATCTAGATGATGCGATTCCAGTCTTCCATGAGGCACTGAATTTTGATAACGCAGATCCTGAAATTTATTTTCACCTTGCTTGTTGTTACTCTTTAGAAGAAAAAGCAGCAGAAGGCTTCGAATATCTAAAGCTGGCTGTCAAACATAAACTTATCAATTACGAGCTCATTTCAAATCACGACATGCTATCTTATCTTAGAATTCAAGAGGGCTTTGAAGATTTTAAAAACTCTAGATATCAGAAGTACGACAAGTCAAAGTTATCCTGAGTATGTAGTTCCCCCGAGGAAATCTAAGTCATAAAAACAAATATCTAAATCATGGAAAACTGCACAATCTACAGCCACCAGCTGGCATTCGACAAAATTGTAGAACTTGTCAAGATACAGCTGCCTAAAGCCAAGATTGAAGTCAATGATGGCGGCAAACAAAAAGGGTTAGTGGCTACCATCAAAGGCGGCATATTCAGCAAAGCGAAAAGCCTTAAAATAAATTATCGTGAAAGGGAAAATCCTTCCTACAAACTAGAGAAGATAGAATGTGGTCTAACACAAAACCTTGCAGGTATGGCAAACTTCGTCCAGTCGATTCCAGCAAATAATGTGGAGATCAAAAACAAATTTCTATACAAAGTCATGTCAGCAAATTGCGAAATGGCCTTTATCGCAGAACCAGAAATTTCAGGAGAATTTGAAAAATTACTAAAACAGATATCTGATCAACTAGATGTTTTCCTTTTTGCGCAACCAAGCAAGTTGTTTAATAAAGCTGCTGGCCAGCATTTTCTGGATAAAAATTTTCAGCTGATACTTGACACAAATGGCAACAGCCAGGTAGAAGAGGTCAGTGTCGTGGTAGATGCAAAATATCACGATGCACCAGCTTCCAGCTATACGGAAGCGCAGGTACAACGTAAAAGTCGTTCAGAGTCTGTACTCGATGCACATAACATAAAAGTCAATAAGAATCTACCTTGTTCCCCTGATGCAGCCCTGACAGAACTCAGAACAAAGGAGGAAGTTATAGACAGAGCTTTAGCTTTAACTATAGTTGCTGCCAGAGGAGAAGGCATTACCAAAGCTCAAACCCACAAGCCTATTGCTGACAAAGCCATCACAGGGTTCTCGCCGAAAGAAGCAGCCTTGCTGGCCGGTGAGGACTGGACGGATCAGCAAAAAGCCTACGCAACATGGAGATACGAAAGCCTCTACACCTTATTATGGGCACTAAAGGTCTTCCCCGATCTCAAGCTCCCTACAGAAGTCTGCGATGTCCGGGAAGTTGTCTCCAAAGTACTGAAGCCTAATCGGGAAGAATTTGCACAACAAGCAAGCCTAAGGACAAAAGAAGACATACTCGATGAACTAGACAAAACTTTCAGAATGAACTGGGCTTGCGTAGATGCGCGGATTAAAGGCGAGCAAGTCGGTGGTCAGGTAAATTCCAGTATTATCTACGAGAGACATTATGCTCTGAATTGGCTGACCAAATATCAAAATCAAGCTTGGGACCAAGTACAGACAGATACTTAAATGACACAAATCTTAATGAAATAACTTGGGCAAACATCGGCTTAGGCGGCATTCGTTAGTTAAGTTCATTGTTGCTTTCTGTAAATGTGAACTTTTTCACTATATTGTTGAAAATCAATTTCAAAACATTCTGATCGCTACTTCCAATGCCATCAAACCTATTGCCATATCTCCTTCCAGTAAAAGATAGCAAAGGACTATACAACATAGACTTATGCTTTCTAGAAGAAATCCAGCAATTGCCTCCTAAAATTACTTTTGTTACGCAAGACAAGGAAAGCATCGCAACCCTTGACAAGCTGGGTATTTCAGGATCGGAACTAGTAAAACAGTCGTTTGAAAATCTTTCCAAAATAAAACTTGAGTCACACGAGGCTGAAAAAAATGAGAAAGGTGTTCTCATCTATAATAAAGAATTTGCTTCAGAAAAAATTCTAGATAAAGCTTTTACCAAAGAGGTAGCAGACAGCTTAGACACAAAAAAAATTCTAGTATCTATTCCTGTCCGAGATTCTATACTCATCTGTGACGGTATGGATAAGGCAGCAGAAGAAAATCTGACTTTAGAATCACAAAAGCTTTACAACGATTTTGGAAAAGAGGCCATCAGCTCACTGGTTTTTATACTAGAGGACGGTGTCATAACTTCAGCAAGAAGTCCTAAAAGTTCCGTAGACAAACTCGAGAATCTTAAAAGCAATTCTGGCAGCTATACAGCTAAGGTTACTAAGACAAAATTATTCCAAGAGCTATATAACTTTAGGGTTATGGTAGAAGCGCAGAAAATAGAGGACTTACAAAATGGATTGCTCTTTACCATTCTGGAATTAATTAAAGATTGTTATTCAGATAGTAATTTCAATAATACAATCGAAATCATTACAACTACTGATTCCATTGACAAGAGCAGAGAGCAGGTGCAAAAAGTCAGAAACTTATTTGACAGAGTTAGCGAAAAATATAATTCTCTTTACTCAAAAAGAAATGAACCAATCAAATTGTCTTTTTTCTTCAGTAAAGACTTTGTAAAAGGAAATAACCACAAAAAAATTATTAAATATCTAAACTAAATCTAATGAGCTTTTTCGGAAAACTATTCGGAGAAGGAAGCGATATCACTTCCTTAGACCAACAAGAATCTTTTGTAGGCGTATTATATGCAATCATTGCAGCTGATGGCACGATTACACAAGAAGAAGGACAAGACTTTATGACCATGGTTACTAGAGCAAAGATTATGCAATCTGTAACCAGTCAGCAATGGAGAAATATAATGGCAAAAATGTCTAAACTTATGAAGAAAGGAGGCGCTGAAGCAGTTGTAAATCTTGCTGTTCAGAATATACCTACTGACATGAGAGCAGGCGTTTTTTGTTATGCTTGCGAACTCGTTTTTGCTGATGGCTTTGCAGATACCGATGAGCAAAAAATATTAGATATAGTTAAAAGAGAACTAAACATAGAAGATGACCTAGCTTATAAGGTAGCTGAGGTTGTGACTTTAAAGAACAAGCTCTAAATAAAAACATTACGAGTTATACATTTTCTAGTCTGACCTACTTTCAGTCTAGACAAAAAAAAGTGGATTTCATCTGTCTTCGATGAAATCCACTTCTCTTTTAAAGTACTTTTTGAGTTACAGTTTTAGTATCTCCTTTACAATCACTTTGTCTTTGTAACTAAACTTCATCAAATACAAACCAGGTGCATAAGCATCTAAATCTATTTCTTGTTCTGTATCTAGGTTGCCTCTTTGTTCGTACAACTGCCCGTGTAGATCGTATATAGATACCGACTGTGCTGGTTCATCAGAAAAACTCAGTTTCACAACATTGAAAGTAGGATTAGGGAATACTTTTACTAAAGAATTTTCTTCATCCAAGTCTACGACAGTAGAGAAGAAGTCTACGAAGTAAGAAGAATTCACCTGACAGCCTCTCGCATCAGTGACACTTAGAAATACATCTCCAGGTCCATTAAATAATACTGACGGTTCATTACTTATAACCACACCTAAAGAATCTGTCCATACATAGCTTAATGGTGCCAATCCACCTGCTACTTCTACGGTTACAACGCCAGGTTCTCCAGTTGTAGAGTTGACTATATCTGCACTTGCAATTTCTAAGTTAGGAATATCAGTTATAGTAAAATCAAAGGTATCTACAGTACCCATATCGTCCCTTATCTCTACGCTATAAGCACCTGCCTCGGTGATCTGAGAAACATCCATACTGGACGTATAAGGAGGGCAGCCACCAGAAATACTTTCTGTTACCGTAATGATACCATCACAATCTACGTCTTGTTCTATGCTATAAACAAGATCTGTCGGCAACTCTAACATATCTAAAGTGAATTCTTGTTCTAAGACACAGTTATTACCATCCGTCACCCTTGCAATATAGGGTCCTTGAGCAGAGGCACCTGAATCTATTATTTCATTAGAATATGGAGTAGTACCACCTCTGACATCTAGAATAATATCATTGATAGTAAAATCACAAGCGGACTGAACGTTTGTAGTAATAGAGAAAAACTCTAGCGGACTAGGTTCAGTTACACTGAATACCGCCTCAGTTGTACAAGCAGTGCTTGGGTCAGTTACAATCACATTATATGTTCCTGCAGCGATAGTTGCAGGATAACCTTGGAATGATAAGTTAGGGTACTGAGGAGAGAAGTCAACAAGGACTGAGCCTCCATTGCAGTCTATCTGAAAATTAGGTAAGCTTACTGTAGGAGCTGCTGGTTGTATTATCTGAAAAGCAGTAAGGTCCTCACAGCCATTGGCATCTTGTATAGAAATGATATAGTCCCCACTGCTCAGTCCTCCTATGAGAGTATCCGAAACTGAAAAACTAGCCCCACCATTTATTGAGGCCGTATATGGTGGCACCCCTCCACTTATATCCACCGCTACAGATCCTATACTTGCAGAAGAACAATCATCATCAGTAACACTTAAGATTACTTCAGGACCATCTTCTTGACTAATTGTGACATTCTCTATTGTTTGGCAGCCAGTATTATCCGTTACTGTAATAGTATAGAGACCACTTGCTAAGCCTGTCTGGAATTCTCCAAATGGTTGTATATCATAAGGCGGTGTTCCTCCCTCAACTAATACAGATATAGATCCATTAGCACTGGCGCAGGTCGCATCCTGTACTAGGAAATTAGCTGCTAAGTCAAAGTCTACAACTACCTCAAATGAACAACTGGCTGAATTGCCACATTCGTCCATAGCCTGGTAAGTAACTACAGAAGTCCCTGTCGAAAAGACCGAACCAGACTGAGGTCCGCTTACGAGACTTACTGATGGATTACCGCAGTTATCAGCAGCTGTCGGAATCACATAACTCACAGGTCCACAAGAATTTGTTGCGACTGCACTATTACCACAATTTATCGTTGGTGCTATGGTTTCCACAACCTGAATCAGAGCTGTACCACTTGCTATATTATTACTTGCATCGGTAATAAAGACAGGATATTCATTCACGCCAATATCAGCACAACTGAAAGGCCCAGCCGCAAATGAGACATTGGTTATTCCACAGTTATCTGTACTACCTGCATCGACTAAATCGAAGGTAGCAGCTGGAGCAAAACCATTACCATCTAATTCTACCATACCCTGTGCTAATAATATAGTAGGTGCAATAGAGTCCTGAGCTTCTACCTGATAGAAACCGTTTCTCACACAACCATTTCCATCTACCAAATTGTAAGTATAAAGTCCGGCACCTAGATTTGTCAAGGTGTCAGGAATATTGACCAAAGTATCCATTCCTATAATCGTCGTATCATTGGTAGCTCCAGTAGACCAGGTCAATACATAGTCTTGTGCACCTCCTGAAACTGCAACTGCTATAGAGCCTGTAGCTTCACCTGGGCAAGCCACTGATTGTAGGTCGACTAGAGTGACATCCAAAGAATCTGGCTGAGTGACATTCAGCCCAGTGAAGGCCTGTGAACAACCTCCAGTGTCAGTAACAGTCACACCGTATACGCCTGCTGGCACATTCACCAGATTAGGGTCTGAAGTATTATTAGACCATTGATAAGTAAGTGGAGCTGAACCTCCCATGACCGCTAACCCTATCATTCCTGTACTCTCGCCATAACAAGCTACGGCGCTAAGCATAGGACTAACTGTTAGAGTACATGCTCCACCAGAGACCATGACCGACTCTGTCGTTTCACAATTATTATCATCTGTAACAGTTACTGAGTAACTACCTGGGCTCAGTCCAGTTATAGTTTGTGTATTTGCTCCATTAGACCAGTCATAATCATAACCAGGTGTACCGCCTGTTACATTTGCAGTAGCGGTTCCATCCGAAGCTCCTGGAGAAGAGGCATCAGTAGTCGTAAGATTTACTTCCAACTCATCAGGCTCTTCTATTTCAAAAATGAATTCTTCTGTACAGCCTGCACCATCGGTGACAGTGACAAAATACTCACCTGCTTCCAAGCCATCTTGAGTACAACCAAAGCCCAATTGCTCCCACTCGCAAAAGAAGTTATTATTACTTCCTCCAAATGGAATTAGTTCTATAGAGCCATTGCTGTCATCATTACACAGCACATCACTTACATCAGCATCTACACCTATGTCATTAGGTTCATCTATAAATACTGATGCAGTCGCAGTCGCACCATTCTCATCGGTAACGGTGACAGTATGTGTATCACTATCTAACATATTTGCGAGCGCCTCATCCTCTCCATTATCCCATTCGTAGGTATATGGTGGTGCACCATTAATGGCTTCTACTTCTGCTGCCCCATTGTTACCTCCAGGACAGGTGACATCACTTTGGTTTATAATCATAGCCTCTAAAGCCAAGGTCCCTGTTACAGAAATTGTAAACTGATCACATACCACCTCATCACCGCTGTTTCCATTAGAACCATTACCAATTACTGCACAGTAGTACATAGTTACATCATCTGTAATATTAGGTGCATACCATCCTGCTTCCCATGATACCATAGAAGAACCACCAAAATTCATAGCAGGGCTGTGTCCCCAATAATTCCTATTCGTATTATTATCAAATGTGAAAAGACCATCTCCTTGGTCATCCCACATACCGGCATCATTCTCATTGGTATCGTCTATTGCTACTATGGAAAATCCACCTCTAAAAGGCGAACCCGAATTGAATCCAACTTCTACCAATACATCAGTAAATTCACCACCCATCATTGAGGATGGAGGACCAACTAGATTTACAAAGCCAGAAAAGTTACCATTATTGTTATGACAATTTCCACAATCTCCACTGTCACCTGGAGCGCCTGTACGAGAAGTAGGAAAGTTCCCTGAAAAGGCCAGAAAGACCGTACAGAAAATGAATAGAATACCTACGGTTCTTTTTTTTCTTGAAATTCGCATTATTAAAGGATGTTTCGGTGAAAGTAAGTAATTACAGGTAATTACGTTGTAAGTCTAACAGATGGTTGCTTCTTTTGTTTGAACAACTATAAAATAGTGATATTAGTGGTCTTTACTGAAAACTCAAGATAGGTTCAATATGTTAACGTTAAGACTCATTTTATTCGCTGCCTTTATATCCCTTCCCTTGCTTTCTTATTCCCAAGATAGTATTACAGTGGAAGATATCTGGGGTAGATATGCCTATTTGGCCAAAAGAGTACCCGGATTCAATTTTATGAATGATGGCAAGCACTACTCCCGCTTAGAAAAGAACGTAATAAAGAAATATGACCTTACATCGGGAAAGTATGTGAGTGACCTTGTAGATGGCAGTAAGCTAAAAAGTGCAGCAGACTTCGATGGAGAAATAGACTCTTATCACTTCAATCATGATGAATCTGTCATAATCATAGAGTCTAAATCCGAACCAATCTACAGAAGGTCTTCTAAAGCTTATTATTATATCTATGACAGAGACAAGAAAACATTGGATGCTGTCTTTGCAGATGATAAAATTATGTATGCTACCCTATCCCCAGATGGCACCAAGGTAGCGTATGTCTGGCAAAACAACATCTATTATCTCAATCTGTCTGATAGATCTACTGTCCAAATAACTGATGACGGAAAAACAAATGCTCTGATAAATGGATCTGCTGATTGGGTCTATGAAGAAGAGTTTGCTTTTGCACAGGCATTTCACTGGAGTCCTGATAGTAAGAAGATTGCCTTCCTCAAGTTTGATGAATCAGAGGTGCCAGAATTTACAATGACCAACTTCAATAATGACTTGTATCCTGAATATGTCACTTTTAAGTACCCGAAGGTTGGTGAGAAAAATGCAGTGGTTACAGCTCACACCTATCTCTTGCAGACCAAACAAACTGTAGACATCAAATTAGACAATTCTGAAGAGTACTATATCCCTAGAATCATGTGGACCAATAATCCTGATCTAGTAATGCTCTATAAAATGAACAGACATCAGAACAAGCTAGAGTTATTGCTAACTAATGTTTATACTGGAAGCACCAAAACTGTAATGAAGGAAGAGAATAAATATTTCATTGAAATAACTGATGACATACGTTTCTTGGACAACGATGAAGAGTTCATTTGGTCTAGCGAGAAAAGTGGTTATAATCACTTGTATTTAATGGACTTTGATGGCAACGAAAAGGCTAAACTAACTACAGGGAATTATGATGTGATTAACTTCTATGGCGTAGATGAAGAAGATGGAAAAATCTATTACCGAGCAGCAGAAAAGAACAGTAGAGAAAAACACATCTACACCGCTGACTTAGCTGGGGAAAACAAAAAACTACTTACAGATCTTCACGGCACAAACAGTGCACAATTTTCGAGCACTTTCGATTATTTTGTAAATACCAATAGCTCCATAAATACACCACCAACTTACGTCGTACATGACAATACTGGACAAACAGTCCGTGTCATAGAAGACAATGCCAAACTGAATAAGCGGCACCAAAACATGAAGCTCAATCCTGTAGAGTTTTTTGATTTTGAAACTAAGGACCAGGTGACACTGAATGGTTGGATGATAAAACCTGCAGATTTCGACCCAACCAAAAAATATCCAGTGTTCATGTATTTGTATGGCGGTCCTGGCAGCCAGCAAGTGACCGATGGCTGGAAATCATTTAACTACTGGTGGTTCCAATTACTGTCTCAGAATGGTTATCTAGTAGCCTGTGTGGACAATAGAGGTACAGGAGCTAGAGGTGAAGAATTCAGAAAGATGACCTATATGAATCTAGGGCATTACGAAACGATAGATCAGATAGAGGCCGCAAAGTATCTGGGTAGTCTAAGCTATACAGATGCAGATAGAATAGGCATCTTCGGCTGGAGTTATGGTGGCTATATGTCTTCGTTATGCTTACTGAAAGGCAATGACGTATTCAAAGCAGCAATTGCTGTAGCACCAGTAACCAACTGGAGGTGGTACGACACCATATACACAGAACGTTACATGAGAACTGAAAAGGAAAATCCCGATGGATTCGCTGACAACTCCCCTATCAATTTTGCCGACAGACTGAAAGGCAATTATCTATTGGTACATGGGATGGGAGACGATAATGTCCACTGGCAAAACACCGTGGAAATGGCCAATGCCCTCATTGCTGCCAACAAACAGTTTGACACCTATTTCTATCCTAATAGAACGCATGGCATCTCCGGGGGAAATACCCGCTTACATCTATACAATAAGATGACCGAGTTTCTATTTGAAAAATTATAAACTCATTAGCTCCACAAATAAATGGCAAGTATCAACAAAGAAATAAAAAACAGAAAAGCAAAATTCGAATACCATTTCCTAAGTGGCTTCGAAGCAGGTATGGTACTCAAAGGTACTGAAGTGAAATCACTAAGAAATGGAGAAGGTAATCTAAATGATGCCTACTGCTTCTTTGTAGACGGTGAGCTATATATGAAGAGCATGTATATTGCAGAGTACAGCTATGGCAACATCAATAATCATGAACCTCGACGCGACCGCAAGCTCTTACTGAAAAAACCAGAACTAAAAAAGATAGAAAAGAAAATCAGTGAAAAAGGATTTACACTGGTGCCTTATCGGGTATTCTTTTCGGAACGAGGCTTTGCCAAAGTGGAAATATTTCTAGCTCAAGGTAAAAAGGCCTACGACAAACGAGACAGCATTAAGGAAAGAGATTCTAAAAGAGATCTGGACAGACTTAGAAAAATGAATAGCTAATCAGATATCATCTGAGCTTAAGCTTCTACAATCGCATTTTGAAACCCATTCCAAAGTTTGCCTTATTTATACGATCGTTGTATGGACCTATTCTATCATTGTATAAAGTATGATAATAGGTAGCTCTTATGTAAGCTGCAAACTGGTCAGAAATATTCCGCTCAGCACCTATACTTATTGTACCTCTTAAGGTGTAGAAATTATTCTTAGTTCTGTACTCTACAAAGGTAGGTAGCTCCGGTGTACCTCCTAGTAGTCCTACCGTGAACTCACGGTTATAGAAGAATGGTAAATCTTCCTGGTTAGGAGGTGGTGGAGGTCCAGGCAATGGTGTAGGAGCTCTAAACTCTAACTGATCATCTATTTCATATGTAGATAAGAAGAGGAAATCGTTACTCAGCCCCAGTGCCCCGAATACAGACCATCTACCGTTGCTGACAAATTTATACTTGGCATTTAAAGGCACTGAAACAAAATCTAATTTTATCCTTTCGAAAGTTGTACTTCTTACTGAACCATCTGCGGTCGTATAAGTCTGAGCACCATTATCAAAAGGTTTATAATTCAGTAAGGAATACCCCAGTCCTATTTCAAATTCCGTTCTCTTATATGCTTTACTGTAGAGCAACTCTAAGCTGTAGCCATTCTGCTCATGAGTAGTTCTTCCAAGACCGAGCTCTAAGTTCTGAGGTGTTGTTATATATGCATTGTCTATAGC
>CAYNJK010000074.1:0-11115 GCA_964397575.1 uncultured Saprospiraceae bacterium | reverse complement strand
CTATTGACCTTATAGTCAACCTCATTCCTATGAGCCAAGCCATGAATATGGATGGAGGTGGAGCCTCATACAGTGATGGCTATCAACTGCTAGCACTATTCCAAAGAAAAATGTTGCCGAAAGAAGTATTAGAATTGAGTGACAAACTAGAAGCTAAGTCTTACCGAGAAGTGCTAGATAAAAGCAACAACCTGCTTAGTCAAGATGATAGCAAAAGATATTATTATGATTTCAAAATAGCAGCCCTTACAAAATTAGAAAAGTACCACGAAGCCATAGAAACTTATCAGCTGCTAGAAGAGAAAGATCTTCTACACAAAAGAGACTATCTTGACATAGGGAAGTTGTATAATGAAATAGGTGATTATGGTGAAGCTTTACACTTCTTCCAACACAGTTACAAATACTATTACACCAATCCTGAACTCATCAATGCTATGGCGACGAGTCACATCAAACTCGGCGATAATAGAAAAGCCATCAAGATACTGACGTCGTCACTCCTAGTCGCCCCTACTTATCTTGACACTTATAAAAATAGAGCGATAGCATATGAGAAGATATGGGAGCATGATCTAGCTGCTCAGGATTTAGCTTTTATAGAAAAGGCTAAGCAAAGGGCTGGGAAGTGATTGTTTCTATTAATTAAGCAACCTTGATTTTAGCTTCTCTAATATGACTCAAAGATATCTCTCATCGAGACTGTATGGTCATTTCAGTACTTATGATTATGAGACTACGTTAAAACCAATGTATCAAGTTTTGAGTATAAAAAGATGTAATTACTCATACGCTAACTCAGAGCTTTAAGAATATTCGATTCTTATGTTTGTTAAAAAGACAGTGACTGTGTTACAGCTGTTAACTTAAAAAGCCATATGTCACACTATATTTCAGCTTACTAGCCATACACTTCTGCCTCCCATCAGCTTTACACTTACTTGACTATACCCCAACTGCAGCTGGCAAAGGAGTATGGAATGAATCCTTTATTCAAACAGAAGACACTTCCAGAACCACCTTATCGTTATCAGATCTCAAACATCTCCTCCAAACAAAAAAAAGCCTGCTAAAAAGCAGGCTCCTCAAAAAATTTATAGTCCTTATTTTATAATTCCTTACGCAATCTTGCTACAGGAATACTAAGTTGCTCTCTATACTTGGCAACAGTTCTTCTAGCGATATTATAACCTCGCTTGTGTAACAATTCTTTTAATTTCTCATCTGATTCTGGTTTCTTCTTATCTTCTGCACTGATGATATCTGTCAATATGTTTTTGACTTCTAGTGTTGATACTTCTTTACCATCTTGAGTCGTGATAGACTCAGAGAAGAAATCTTTAAGTCTCTTCGTTCCGAACTCTGTCTGCACAAACTTACTGTTAGCTACTCTAGAGATCGTAGAGATATCTAAGCCCGTGATCTCAGCGATATCCTTGAGGATCATTGGTTTTAGTTTTCTTTGATCCCCAGTCAGGAAGAAAGCCTCCTGAAACTGCATGATAGAATACATCGTATTATATAGCGTATCTTGTCTTTGCTTAATAGCATCTATAAACCACTTGGCAGAGTCTATCTTTTGCTTGATAAACATGACCGCCTCTTTTTCTTTCTTACCTGCTCTTCTACCTTTAGTGTTATCTCTAAAAGTATTCAGCATGTCCATATAGTGATCATTGATTCTCAGATCAGGCGCATTCTTACTATTGAGTATCAGTTCTAATCCATCTCTATTATTGATGATAAAATCTGGAACGATGTACTGATTTGTATTATTACTAGGAGAGTAAAATCCACTAGCTGGTTTCGGATTAAGCTTTAAGATTTCTTCGATAGCCAACTTCAGCTCTGACTCAGAAATAAATAGATTTTTCTGTAGCTTCTGGTAGTGCTTTTTTGTAAACTGCTCGAAGTGATTATCCAATATTTTCATGGCCAACATCTTAGGCTTACGATTCACATTGGGTTCTCTATCAATTTTTTCTCTCATTTGAATGAGCAGGCACTCTTGGAGATTTCTTGCTGCAATTCCAGCAGGCTCCATGCGCTGTATCTTGGAAAGGACTTCTTCTATCTCTTCCTCTGTCGCTTCTAGATTCTGAGTAAACACTAAGTCGTCTATGATAGCGATAGGCTCTCTCCTCAGGTAGCCATCAGCATCTATACTTCCTATGATTTGCTGAGCAATCTGGTAAGACTTTTCGGATTCTAACTTTAGCATGCCCAACTGTGTATCCAGATGGTCATGAAAAGTACTATGTACCGCAATCGGAATAGTCTTCTCTTCTACATCTTGAATGGCTTCAGTCTTTGTCTTGTAACTGATAGGGTCATCCTCTATATACTCCGTCAGATAATCATCAAGCTCAAAGTCTTCGCTTTTCATCTCATCATCATAATCCTCCTCGCCTTCATTGTCCAAATCATAGACCTCACCAGAGTCATCACTTTCATCAAGTGCTGGATTAGATTCTAGCTCTTCTTGTATCCTCTGATCAAGGGTTGCCGTCGGGATTTGAAGCAATTTCATCAGCTGTATCTGTTGTGGAGACAGCTTTTGAAGCATTCTTTGACTTAAATTCTGCTTGAGCATGTTTAATTTGTACTTATATTAACAATCTGGGTTTCAATCACGTTCACAATCGACCTCATTTTACCGATTGTATCTACAGAGAAACAATAATAGTGCCATATTAAATAAGATGTTAATATTTAATTCATTTATTTTCAATAAATAACACATTTGTATATTTTATAATATGAAAATTGACGAGAAATTATCGGTTCTGCGGTCCAAGATGACTGCCCAAGGCATTTCCGCCTATATTATGCCCCTTGGCGACCCTCATCAGAGCGAATATCCCGCTGCGCACTGGAAAAGTCTGCGCTACATATCAGGATTTACTGGATCAGCAGGGACTGTAGCAGTGACGACCGACCATGCTGGTCTCTGGACCGATTCCCGCTATTTCCTCCAGGGCGAACAAGAACTATCCACTTCTTCCTTTGAACTGCATAAAATGGGTCAAGGTCAAGCAGGATATGTGGACTGGCTGGCAGAAAACCTGCCAGAAGGAGCTGTTGTAATAGCTGATGGAGCTATGATTTCACTGGGTCAAAGAGACAGTTGGACAAAGAAGTTTGAGGCCAAAGGCATCAGTTTAAAGGTCACTGAAGATTTTATAGGTGATAAATGGGAAGGTCGACCGCCTATTCCAGAAGGTACAATCTTTGAGCACGAGGTCAAGTTTGCCGGCAAATCCAGAGCAGAAAAGCTGACCGAAATAAGAGCTGCTATGCAAGAAGCTGGTGCAGATCTGCATCTTGTCACAACTCTGGATGATATAGGTTGGATAATGAATCTAAGAGGGAGCGATGTAGAATGCAATCCTGTGTTTGTATCCTACCTACTAATCGGCAAAGAAGGTGTACAGCTATTTATAAATCCTTCGAAAGTTTCAGCTGGATTAGAGTCTACCTTGGCTGCTGATAACATCAAAATCCATAATTATCAGGACATCATTCCTCAGCTCAAGCAGCTAACAACCTCAGATAAGGTACTTATAAATAAAGCCAGTGTAAACGTCCAGTTGTATGAAGCGCTGTCGCAAGCCACCACTATAGATGGCAAAATCATCAGTAGACATCTGAAGGCCGTCAAAAATGATACTGAAATAAACCATTTCAGGCAGGTACATGTGAAAGATGCAGTCGCACTGACCAAAGCCTTCTATTGGCTGGAACAAACCGTAAAAGAGCAGCCCGTAACAGAATATGAGTTTTCTGAAAAGCTCACTGCTTGCAGAGCGGAGCAAGCAGGCTACTTCGGTGACAGCTTTAGCGCCATCGTCGGCTATAAAGGCAATGGTGCCATTATACACTATCGTCCTTATGAAAAAACCGCAGCGGCTATCCATAACGATGGTATCTTGCTAGTAGACTCAGGCGGACAGTACACTGATGGTACAACGGATATTACAAGGACTATCACCTTTACGCCTCCCCCACCCGAGCAAAAAAATGCTTATACCAGAGTTCTCAAAGGTCATATAGCCCTTGCTCAGGCCGTCTTTCCCGAAGGCACGACTGGTGGTCAACTAGATGTGCTGGCAAGACACAGTCTCTGGCAAGATGGAATGAACTATGGACATGGCACTGGTCATGGGGTAGGCTTCTTTATGAATGTACATGAACCACCACAGGGCTTTGCACCAGGCGCTACAGGCAGAGCTACCAGCATTCAGAAACCCGGTATGATTACCTCCAATGAGCCTGGGCATTATGTCACGGATCAATATGGTATCAGAATAGAAAATCTGCTTTTGACCAAAAAAGCTAAAACAGAAGGTTTTTTGGAGTTTGAGACGATTACTTATTTTCCGATAGATACCCAGTTAATAGATTTCAGTCTCCTAACCAAAGCAGAAGTAGACTGGCTCAATGCTTATCATGCTGATGTAAAGGAAAGGGTCTGTCCACAGCTGGATGGGGTATATAAGGAATGGATGGAGGAGAAGTGTAAAGAGGTCTAGCATAGCTCTTCAGCCATCAAGTTCCCCAATGGGAGGACCGCCCCCTCTTTGGAACAATATGATTGCGGGAAGATTCTCCTTTAAGAGAGAAAGAGGTACGCTGAGGTAATTCCAGCATTTATCTTTAGTACTCCAAAGATTGTGGGTTGGCACTAATCCGTCACCACAACCTTAGCAGAATACATAAAACTTTCCTTGTTCAGATATTGCAAGAAGTAAGTGCCACTCTCCAGGCTGCTGAGACTTATGTGATTCAGCCCTGTACGCAGTGCTCCTGAAATTACATTGCGACCCTGTAGATCAGACAAAGTAAATCTTGCATCAGAAACTGGAGAATCTATAATCAGATAATCGGAAGTCGGATTAGGGTAAACGGATATTCCTTGCGTTAGTGTAGCATCTGCTCTGGATACAAAACTTTCTGACAAGGTAAGACCACCTAAGGGGGCAAAAACGCCATCCATAATAATTTGCTGATCGGTACCGTCTAGATTAGCAGAAATTATTTGGGTTTCTGTGGCAAGGTATATTTTTTCGCCTACGTCATCTATGTATAAATCAATGGGATCTTCTACAGTCATTATAGCCTCTACTTGAGTACCATCTAAATTGGCCTTTACCAATGCATCGTCTCTACTTGCTGTCCAGTACATTTTACCTTCTTGTACATTGATCTCCAAGTCTTCTAGAAATACTATTCCATCTGTAATCAAATCTTCGGGATCTCCTGTACCGTCTAGATTGCCTCTTCGAATGTGTCTATTACTGGAATCATACCAATACATTTGCTCGTTTTCAAAATCGATAGCAACAGAAGATTTTAAACTGCCATCTGCAAACAACTCGGAAACATTAGTCCCTTCAAAATCTGTTTTTATAATCTCTCTCTGATTCACTATATATATCTCATTGGCTGCTTTGTCCAGTGCCATATCAAGAGGCGTCATTAGAAGTGGCTGTGTCAAAAGCTGGCTGAAGGTTTCCCCTTCAAGAGTGGTTCTGTATAAGGCTTCTGTACTATCTCTACCACCATTGTTTGTTAGATTCAAATAGTAAAACATATCATCTGCCTTGTCGTAAGCAACTGAGGCTGGTACATCGATTCTATCATACAATATTGATTCTAATTCATAAATGTCAAAATCAAGATCGAATTGTTGTATTCGAGAAAGACCTTCAAGATTAACAAAGTATGGCTTGGCACCATCAGGGTTCATTGTTATTTCTTGAGGTTGGAAACCAAAGCTGAAAATAGTCTGCTCATCAGAACCCAAGTAGTTATTTGAATAAGTTTGCGGAATATCTAATCCCGTATAGAATAGCCTAGAATTGATCGTATCAATTGCTAGGCTAGAAATGCTCTCTGCTCGTGTAGACAATTGCTCTTTACGAAATCCATCAGTATCCATCCGGTACAAGACTTGGTCTTCACTATTTGGAGCTGTTGCCAAGAAAAACAAAACATCTTGCTCTGGATCTACTACAATCTCCTGACCTGATGTAGACTCATCATCCAGCACAGAAATAGTATTATCCTCTAAGTCAAGGGCAATAACTTCTGCGTCCGTTAGGATATAGATAATGGACTGTAAAGAGCTGAATGATATATCACCTAGTACTGAGTCGTGGCTGTATACCAAAGTCGGATTTGCTCCATTCAATTCTGCACTATAAATCTCTGCACCCTCCACCCAATACATCAGCTCATGCCTCTTATCTATACTCAAGCTACTTGGTTCTTGTAAATTATCTATTATTACTTCAAGGTTGGCTCCATCGGGATCACAACGTTTTATGTCACCGTTAGTCTCATCTGTAAATACAAGTTTGTCATTTACCCAATCATAGTGGATATCGCTAACCCACATTTTTCCTACTACTAGCTGAAGGTCTGAGCCATCAGTGTTCATATGAAAGATACGGTCACGTTCTTGTTCGCTAAAGATTATGCGCTGCTGAGAGAAGGTAGAAGAAGCAATTACTGTCAACAACACTAATGGAACTAGTTGTTTCATTGTCCTAAATTTATCTACTAAGCTACATTTTTGACTTTAAGTTTTATAACAATTGAGGTCATTATATAGCTATAGGAAGTACATCATAAAGAGCAGGTCACTCTTACAGGAACAAAAATGGTCTGCCCATACTCAGGAGCAGACCACAGTTTTATCTTAGTACAAGTATCTTTATTATTTCCTCCTAAAGAACTCTGCGGCTGGCAGTTTTCATTGTTTCCAAATACACAGCTAAACAGTCTAGATGGAAGGTCAGCTAGAGAAAGCCCACCTAACTTTTGTGCTGCTTGCCTCTTATAAAAGGAGGATTCCAAGTCAGTAGTCCCAATAATATGCCCATAAAAATAGCACCGCCCACATCGTCAGTGCCTTGCGAAACATGCACAATTGTGAAGACTAGCATAAAGATTGCAAAGAATCCTACTATATATTTTTTGAACTGAGGAAACCAGATAAGAACTCCAGCTATCAACTGAATAGCTCCCAGCACTTTCCAGATTATAGGTGATATACTCCCAGCCAATGAACAAGCTGGCTCTAGGAAGAATAAGAATTTATCTGCACCTATCATGAAGAAAAAGAAGCTACAGATAGCTGTAAGAATGATGGAAATATTCATAGTTTGAAGTTTTAGCTTTTGTTTACTGTACTGGATAGAAAAATTGTTCTGATACAATTTTACCATTTTCTACTTTAAAGACTGCAACTTCTTCATCGACATTTCTAGGTCTACCTTTCATAGTAATATCCATCTTCATCGTAGCTGTGAAATGGTTGCCTGCGACAATAGGTCCATCGATTTCCACACCATGAAAATTCTCAATCATACTATTCCATTGTTCCCCTTTTTTCTTCATGGCTTCCATGCCTTCTGCTCTTTGTGGGAATCCCTGTGCCCCTTCCATTTCTATACTGACACAGTTAACATCATAAAGTTCTGTCCAGGCTTTTTCCCACTGATTAGACTGACAGTACTCTGCCCATTTGGTTGCGATTTCTTGTGTAGACATATTTGATTTTTTTTAGTGAATGAAATTTTACTTCAACCTCGTAAGGTTTGTTTCAATTGCAAAGCAAAGTTAGGTGCAACAAATGACACAATAGGTCAGGGGTCTAAGTTTCGATTTCGTCGCAAGCCGTAAAATATTCTCTGAGATCAAATTGTCTGTCCACAAAAGTTTCTTCCAAGATTTTGAAATGTTGAATTCTATCTAATCTAAAAGATCTATAAGCCGCGCGCAGTCGACACCAGGCAATGACTATCCATTTTTCATCAAAACTGTAAATGGCTACCGGTTCTATCATTCTGGAAGTTGTCTCTTCGCTCAGCGCTACATAAGTCAAATCTGTAATTCTAAAATTGACGATGGCCATTTGTATATGTGCTAAAGAAGAAGATTTTGCCTCACTTGATTTACTTTTGAAAACATGCATTTTACTATTCAACAGCTCACCCTTAGATTGTAAGGTACTCTTAAAGACAGATTTTATTTTCTGCAAAGTTTGCTCGAAATGCTCTATCAGAGAATCGTCATTGGTCCTAGCTATTAATTGTTCCGCGGTTATCAATGCATTCACTTCCAGCTCATCAAACATTATAGGAGCCACCATATAACCATCCATTATAGTGTACCCTCGCCCTTCAATAGTTATAATAGGCACACCAGATTCTTCTAATTTTCTGATGTCCCTGTAGATGGTTCGCAAGCTTACTGCAAACTTGTCTGCCAGCTCTGGACCAGTGGTGATTCTCTTGGACTTTAATATTGTTAGTATGGAGAGGAGTCTGGAAAGATGGTTCATACTTCCTTTTGACCTTTAAGATACAGCGTAGTTGTGACATATTGTGTCAGGGGTCTGAGCCACTTATCTGTTGATGATTTTATCAATTATATAAAATAATACTTTCTGAGTTTACATATTGCAAACATATACGCTGTGATCTTACCGCATCTTTGAATTAGTAAACAAAGAGAATTGTGGCTACGGCTAAGATTCATAAAAAGTAAATCATGAAAAACATCAGCATTCTATTAGTTCTAGTATTAGCATTGAGTTCTTGTGAGAAAGATATAGAGCTCTGCAATGACAAAGCTCCAATAGTTAATTGTATGGCAGAAGATTTCCATGGAGAATGGGAGTTGTTAGGTTTTGAAGATATAATTCCAGCAGACGCCTGCTTGAGTACTTTAGCGTCCAAGAGGAAATGATCAAATATCAAAACCCATCGCTAATAAAGGCTGATCAGAGAATGGCTCGAGTCACTCAGGCACAAACAAATATTGTTGTGCGCCCTGGCACAGGACCATCTCTTCTTTCTTTAGACAAAGTACTTGCTAATTCCCTTCTATTCCTTTACAAACAACTCCGATTGTCTCAAGCCATCTTCTGTCTCTAGCTGCAGCATAAATAAACCGACAGGCAGATCTATCAAAGACAGTTGTGACGCTACACTATTACTGACGCGTTTGGTTATCAGCGCCTGTCCTTGCAGGTTATACACTACCAGCTCACCAGTGGTGTTCTGGTCAAAAGAAACATTAAGCAGGTCTGTCGCAGGGTTAGGGAATAAAGTCAAGGTCGTCTGATCATCCTTCACTTCTTTGACACTAGAGATCAGTGTAGAATCTACATTGAGATTAGTGATTACGAGACTGTCAGTAACAAACCCTAGGTCATAGAGATTGCCAGCAGCGTCCGTTGCACAGATATTTAGAAATTTCAGTACCAAGGTGTCTCTGCCATCAGGGTTGGAAGTGACAGCGTCATCTCTAACTCTTAGGTTCTGATTTGCAAGAGTACCTCCTAACTGAACTTCTCTACCGCCTATATTTGTAAAGGCATAACTTATTTTATTATCTCCCTCTAGTAAGTTATCTGCATTTCGTGACTGATTAAGCATACCTGCAAAATTGTAATCAAAGACCCTACTGAATATTTCATCTATTTTGATAAAGGGTCTGACTAGATTGGTGTCGAACTGCATATCGAAAGATACACCATGCAAAGGCTGTTCTATTCTGGTCAGTTCGTCACCTAACCTGAGATCCGTAGCTACAATCTTTTCAAAAAGTGTTGCGCTAGGTAGATCCACAAGGTCTTCTTCCATCATTGCATAGATACCAAAAGAATCTATCCTTGTTGCTGGCCGAACTTCAGGAACAAACTCTGATCTGTTTTCACCGAAGTTGCTCGCGATACCGTCAAAGTCTAAGATATTTATTTCACCATTTCCATTGACATCGGCATGCTTAGCGTTGATCTCAGGAAGACCGTAGTCCCAGTCCAATGAATTAAATGCAAACCAATCTGTAGCAATAATCTGTCGTGGCACACCTGGCGCATCTGAGATAGCAGATATGACTCCAGCGGTAAGAAAATCTTTGGCTGTTACGCCTGCATCTTGGTCTACATCACCAGGCCATACACAGTCATCTAGGCAGATCTCTATATTGCCACCACAATCGAAGGTGCCATCCTTAAAGGCTTCAAAATCTGCCTTGAGAGCATTAATCTTTTCTGGCCATATATTGTCAAATACTGTTAGGCGTTTATTGACCTTGTCATACAAGAAGTGGTCAGCAAAGTCTATAGTTCCAGTGGCACCTGGCATCAAGGTACTTTCGTCTACTAAAGTAGTCAGTGCTCTTACATCTAGTGGTGAAAACAAGAAATCATCCTGTAACTGTGCTGTCTGCATAGACCAGCCATTAGGATCGTTCGGTCTATCATGAAAAGCGAACAAGGTTGTATCTGTGGAACTCGTTTCATAACCATTACCAAAAGCAGTAACAGGCTCTCCAAATCTCCATAATCCTGACATGTAATTATAGTACTCCGCAGCGCCTGTAGGATCTATACCAGGTATCAAGGTATCACCCACACCTAGCAAGAACCAATGCTTGAATGATTGCATCTCGTGAGAAAAGAAAACCGTAGATCTTACGGCACCATTATTATCTGGCACATCTGGATCGTGACATTGGTCTAGAAAGCTCTCTCCATTCTGATTATAGAAGTAAGTACAATTAAGATCCAAGTCACAGCCTTCGTAATCATTCACATTACAGGCTAAATCATTATCCTCAAATAGGGATAACTTGAAATCTGCGAGTGGTTCATCTCCAAGATACTGATACTTGATACGTGTAAAGACCGATTGTTCTGCTTCAGACTCTGTCAGACAGTTGACAACATAATTGGTCTGATGAAATTCGAAGCCCATGCTTTCAGAAAAAGTACCTGTATGTCTAGAGACATCATTGTATACGACAAAGCTAAACTGATGTGGTATAAAACCTGGGTTTTCTTCTAATACTATTGGGAAATCTCCAGTCACTGGGTCATAGATGCCATCTCCATTTACATCAGAGAAAGGGGCTACGTCGTGGTCAGGCGCCAGGTCTCCCAAATGTGGATTACCTATAGCCGGCCATTGGAGGATGTCTAGTGGAATATTTTCTATAGATATCTCACCAGTTTCCTGAAATTGTGCTTGGAGCTGAAATATATCCAATTGCTTAATTACCCAGACACGATTATATAGATCGCAAATGGTATCTAGTGCC
>CAYNJK010000073.1:0-11146 GCA_964397575.1 uncultured Saprospiraceae bacterium | reverse complement strand
GTATTATCACCGGTGATTTGTCCCAGATAGATTTGCCTAGGAATCAGAGGTCTGGGTTGTATAAGGCCTTAGATATATTGGGAGATCTGAATGGTATTGCCAAATTATTTCTAACCGCTGAGGATGTCGTACGTCACAAACTGGTCAAGGATATAATCACCAGATACGATCAGGCAGACAAGTTTGTAAAAGAGCAGCGCGAAGCAGAAAAGAAAAAGCAACAAGAGCAGAAGGAAGCACGAGCAGAAAAAGATGCTGAGTCAGATAATAAAAGTTAAGCGATGACTTCTAAAGTTGTATATCAAGGCAAGCTTCGGACAGAAGCAATCCATCTGAAATCTGGGAACATCATTATCACTGATGCCCCTACTGATAATCACGGAAAGGGAGAGGCGTTTTCGCCTACTGACCTAGCCGCTACATCTCTTGCCTCTTGTATACTTACAATTATGGGTATTGCTGCAGATAAAAGAGATATAGATATCTCTGGTGCTTCGGCAGAGGTCAAGAAAGTAATGGCAGCCAATCCAAGACGCATAGCACAAATAGTTATAAATATCTCTATGCCTACTCAGGATTACACTGAATCAGAAAAGAAGTTACTCGAGAAAGCGGCACATAATTGTCCTGTTGGCCTTAGTCTTGCTGAGGAGACAGAAGAAGTAATAACAATTAATTGGAGCTAGAGCAACTTACAGACAAAATTAGGCTCAGTCATTCTGGCAGATCTATCCATGCAAAGCTAAAGGTCGGAGGCTCTAAGTCTATTTCTAATAGAGTTCTTATTCTCAATGCCTTGTCAGAAGTGGCTTCACCCATATCCAATCTTTCTGATAGTGATGATACACAGACTCTAGTTCAGCTTTTATCATCTGATAAGTATGTGCTAGATGCACATCATGCTGGCACCACTTTTAGATTTATGACTGCTTATCTAGCTCTTGTAGGAGGAGAAAAGATACTTACTGGTTCTGCTAGAATGAAGCAAAGACCTATCGGCCCACTTGTAGATGCATTACGTGATATAGGAGCTGAAATCGCTTATATAGAGAATGATGGCTATCCACCCCTAAAAATTGGAAAATCATTACAGCAGCGCAATGACCATATAGAAATAGCAGCGGATATGAGTTCTCAGTTTATTTCTGCGCTGTGCATGATAGCACCAAAATTACCTCTGGGCTTGACTATAAAGCTTGTGGGTGAGCTGGTTTCAGAACCCTATCTAAGGATGACTCTTAAACTAATGCAAGCATTTGGAGTAGAGTCACAGTTTGACAACCAGCTCATTACAATTAGATCCCAAGATTATATTTCTGCACCTTTTACGGTAGAGTCGGACTGGTCTTCGGCAAGTTACCCTTATGCTATTGCAGCCATAGCTAAGGATGCAAAAATTCAACTCAGTTATTTCAAAGAAAGCTCTGTACAAGCAGACAGTATTATACAAACCTTCTCGGAGGACCTAGGTGTAAAAAGCAGCCTTCAAGAAAATACGTTAACACTAGAAAGTACAAATCAGAATAAATCAGAGCTAGAGCATGATTTTCTAACGCATCCAGATATAGCGCAAACGGTAGCTGCAATTGCTGCCGCAAAAAATATAAAGATCAGTTACTCAGGACTGAAGACTCTAGCTATAAAAGAAACCGATAGGGTAGTTGCTTTACAACAAGAACTAAATAAGGTCGGCGTAAAGATTGCAAAAACAGAAGATGGTAATTCTGAGTATGTACAAAGTGGTGCAGCAAAAGTAGAACTGCCAGAATTTGAAACCTATCAAGATCATAGGATGGCTATGGCACTGGCACCACTGGCGCTACTCGGTCCTATAGAAATTATAAACCCTAAAGTTGTAAGCAAATCTTATCCTAATTTCTGGAAAGACTTGACAACTTTAGGGTTTGTCATAGAACCTTTGGACTAAAAGTCCGTAGCTCTCTTTTTTATTTAATTACAATTATATCTTGAGACAGCTCCTTACTCATATTATTGAGAATAAGTCTGTAACTGCCTTTTTCTAAGAGAAATAGATTTTTGGCAATAAAATTTTCTACTTCGCTTAACTTCATCTTTCCTCCAGCCTGAGGGATATTGTCATTAGATATTATAGTTACATTGATGTCGTCATTGTTATCGAATTCTGCACTGGCCAAGCTCATGTATTCTGAAATACCGTTTGTAGAACCAGATACTGGCATAGTGGCAGAACAAGCTTCTATTCTCGCTTCAAAATCTGTTCCCAGGATTACTTCAAAGCCACTAGTTAGTTCTATTTCCGTTCCTGCTGTAAAGAGGATATTGCTAGAGCTATTGACAGTGGCAGAAGATTCTATCTTTACTTCTGCTCTATAGGTGTTTTGTGTTATAACATTTATAACCAAGTAAGAACCATCACAACTGGCAGTCGAGCATCCCTCATCAGTAATGCCATCACAATCATTATCTACACCATCACAAGTTTCAGAAGCATTAGGATTTATAGTGCTGTCATTGTCATCACAGTCTTGACTGTTGGCCACGTAATTAGCTGGTGCAGAGCAGGCTGCTGTAGAGTTATTAGGGTCGCCATAGCCATCATTATCATTGTCTAGGTAATAAGTGGTTGTAACGCCTTCGTCTATCTGGCTATTGCAATTGTTGTCTATATTGTCGCAAACTTCCGATGCGCCTGGGTTAACGCCTGGATCTGTATCATCACAGTCTCCACTATTGGTTACATATCCACTCGGCTGACTACATTGAGAAACAAAGACACTAGGATTTCCATAGCCATCATTGTCACTATCTGCATAGTAGGTAGTAGAGCTTGTTCCTTCATCTATAAGACCGTCACAATCATTATCCTGACCATCACATATCTCAGTATTGCCAGGATAGTTATTAGCGTCATTGTCATCGCAGTCTGAACTATTTGTAACATAGCCAGAAGGGTTATTGCATGATTGTGTAGTACTATTTGGTGTGCCGAATCCATCTCCATCAAAGTCGAGATAAAAGGTGGTTGCAAGACCTTCATCTATAAGACCATCACAGTCATTGTCTTGTCCATCACATATTTCTGTATTGCCTGGATAATTATTGGCATCATTATCATCGCAATCGGAATTGTTGGCTACATATCCAGCTGGCACAGAACAGGCCTGAGTAGAACTACTTGTTGTGCCAAATCCATCTCCATCGTTGTCAAGATAGAAAGTAGAGGTCACGCCTTCATCTATGACTCCATCACAATCATTGTCTTGGTTGTCACATAGTTCAGGGGCACCTGGGTACACTGTATTATCTGTATCATCACAGTCTGTACTATTTGTCACATATCCTGCAGGTTGGCTGCCGGCAGTAGTTGTATTATTTATATCTCCAAAACCATCACCATCTGTATCAGCATAGAACGTTGTAGTCCCGAAAGTACAGGTGCCGTTATCTATTGTGGCAGCAGGGTCATAGTTGGATGCTGCAGGATCTGTACAACCCAGTACCTGAGTAACTGGAAAATATACACCATAATCTTCCACTTGTCCAGTGGTAGGTGCTGTGCATCCATCAGAAGCTATAGAACTTGTAGAGACGATTACTCTCATACGTAACATGCTCTGGGTTACTGGATTGGCAGGTGTATTAAGTCCTACTGCAAGATTGCCATTTCCTGAAAAACTAAACATCCCAGAAAATTCATTTGGGTCGGCAAAATCTCCGTCATCATTGTAATCTACAAAGTATCTTAATCTACTAACACCTTGTACACCTACTATAAGGGTATAACTGGTGCTCGGTGCTAAAGTAGCAACTTGTGTGCAGGCATTATCATCATATAAGCCAGTAGTTGTAGAACCATGACTGAGGTCTTCTATATTTACTAGAGTAATACCACCTGATCCTCCATTGCCACCTGATGGTGTACAAGGTGAAGGTGGAGCAGATTCTATATCTACGTATCCAAAATATACGTCAGAACCAGCACTGTTTGTAGAAGTTATTTTTACAGGATACAAGCCCGGAGAGCTATAGGTAACATCTACTTTTTCATTTGTGGAAGTCGCAGGAGTTCCCCCTGTGAATTCCCAAAGTCTCGTTGCCCCGTATTGCGACTGATCTTCAAATTCTACTACACTTCCAGTACAGACGGCCGTAGCACTACTAAAAAAGTTTGCCGTAGGCGCCCCTAAGGTAGAGCAGTCCGAAAGGTAAGACTGTGCATTCATTCTTGCGTTTATATCTGACTTGGACACAGATGACCAGTTAGGTGTTACAGTTACGGACGGCGCCATAATATAATTAGAACCAGAAGCATCGTGATCAGCATCAAAATTATGACCTAATTCATGAGTTACCATGGACATCAGAGATGGAGCCGAAGTCGTGTAATCTTCTAAGAGATTGTGCCATCCTGGCGTATAAGCCAACCCGACTGTTCCAGAACTTCCTCCAAAAGTGATATCTGTAGCTGTCCAAAGACTAGCGATATTATAATCTACACCGAAACCTCCATTGGCACCACCACAGTTTCCTCCTCCACAGATATTAAAACAAGGAGACCCGAAACAATTTCCTGGATCTTCTGCCCAGGCTCTAAAGTTAAAAAGCAGGGTCCCTGCATCTGATGTGGAAGTAAGTGGTAGTAGTGGATTGTTGCTGGTAGATGTAGGAAAATAATGGCCTACTACATTAAACTCAAAGTTCTCATCGAATTCTGATCTGTAATTAGCCTGTACATTATTTAATACACCAAGATTATGATTCTGAACACCAGTATTGTTACTATACTTGGTAACCATGTCGTAGGTGTTGGCAATAGCTATGTCTATAACGTTACATGTAGATATCATCCTTGTAGGTGCATATCTCTGTTCTTGTTTCATGGTTTCATTGACCCCACAGACATGTTCTTTGTCTTCTAAGACCTCATTGACATTATATACTATGAATAAGTTTTTTGCTGCGCCGGGCACAAGATAAGAGAGTGGTTCTATAAATATTTCTGACCCACCTTGTCTTATAAAACCGTAGAGGAAATTATCATTGACAGTCAGGCTTACTGTGCCTCCTGTACGCATACTACCCCCTAATAGAAGTGGTAACTGATTGTTCTTGTCTATGTAACTTACCTGGAGGTTGTTTCTATAGAGATTCAGCTCATAGTTGTTGTCACCTAATTCTAGATTTAGGAAGGGTGATTTGGAGCTGATTTTTATTTTATGCTTAACTACATCGATCTCGAAAATCTGATAATTCTTCAGTAACGAAGAAAGGCTTTCCTGATAGCTTCTTGTAGCAGAGATTTCTGTACCTGTAAGTGTGGTACTTTGAGAGTTGGCAGAGATTGTTAACGTGATACCCAATAGTAAGGTAAGCAAAAAGGTCTTCATTCTTCTTGGTGGTCTTAATTATAAAAGTAGCCAACAAATTTGCTCTTACATATAGGTGTTTACCCTTTATTTGCTAGTTGTCCGCAAGCAGCATCTATATCTTTGCCCCTACTTCTTCTAACTGTGACAGTAACACCTCTATCAGATAGATATTTTGAGAATTTGTCAAGTCTATCACCTCTAGACTTCTCAAAATCCACGCCACTTATATTGTTATATTCTATGATATTTATACGAACTGGGAACCTGGAACAAAACTTAAGGAGGTTTTTAGCGTCATCTATGCCATCATTGAAATTATTGAAGGCGATGTACTCGTAGCTGATCCTATTTTTTGTCTTCAAATGGAAGTACTCTAAGGCTTCCATGAGGGTCTCCAAGTTGTTTTGGTCGTTTATAGGCATGATACTGCTTCTTTTCTTGTCATCAGCAGCATGTAGGGAGAGAGCGAGATTGAACTTTACCTCGTCATCAGCCAGTTTTTTGATCATTTTAGCGATTCCTACTGTACTGACAGTCACCCTTTTAGTTGACATGCCTAAGCCTTTTTTGGCATTGATCAGCTCTATACTTTTGAGAACGTTTTTATAGTTTAATAGCGGCTCGCCCATTCCCATAAAAACGATATTTGTCAGCTGCTGGTCAAATTTTTTAAGTGACTGCGCATTCACTAATACGACTTGATCAAAAATTTCAGCGGCGGTAAGATTTCTCATACGCTTCATCTTTCCAGTAGCGCAGAAGCTACAAGTCAGACTACAGCCTACCTGCGAGGAGACGCAGACGGTATATCTCTTATCATTCTCCACAGGAATTAGTACCGATTCTATCATATAACCATCATGGAGCTTCATTCGACTTTTGATAGTGCCATCATTGCTGTACTGGACTTTGTCTTCGGTCACTGGATGGAAAACAAAATGGGCTTCTAGGAAGGCTAGTAGATCCTTAGGCAAGTTTTTCATGGACTGGAAATCCAGTTTCTTCTTATGCCAGATCCATTCTGAAAGCTGATTGTAGCGGTACTTTGGAAATCCTTGATCTATAAGGAGTTGCTGTAGGCCAGCAGCATCCATTGCTCTTATGTCGGTTTTGATAAGTTCCATCTATCAGCAAAGCTAGAGTATAACTATCTTTAGCTTCATATTAAATCAAAGAATCTGGCAAAATCATGTCTCTTATTCTGCTTATTATCCTTTTTCTGCTGCTTTCAGCCTTTTTTTCGAGTTCTGAAATCGCCTTTGTCTCTGCCAATAAGCTTGGTATAGCCGTCAAAAAAGAGCAGAATACCAAGCGTGGTAACCTAATAGCCAGTTTCTATGAGAAGCCCAAGGCCTTCCTTGGTACCATGCTGGTAGGTAATAATATAGCTCTTGTGGCCTTTACCATTTTTATGACGAAGTTTCTGACGCCGTATATAGAGCCATATCTTGGTGATACAGCCTTTACGCTGCTGATTTATACTTTGATTACTACTTTAGTCGTCCTCATCTTAGGGGAGTTTCTGCCCAAAACACTAGCCAGTCTCTGGTCCAATAAGACCCTTAGTCTCTTTGCCTATCCTTTGGCCTTTTTTAAGTGGCTGTTGTTTATACCGACTTTAGTCATGACAGGATTGTCCAATTTCTTACTTAATAGAATCGTCACTGTACCTACCGATATAGCAGAAAGTGCCCTAAACAGGGTAGATCTAGAACATTACATAGCAGACAGTATAAGCGATGACCAAGACGATATAGACAAGGACATCCTTACTAATGCCCTCAACTTAGGACATCATAAGGTTTCTCACTGTATGGTGCCTCGTACCGAAATTGTCTGGATAGATAAGCGCGCTTCTATTCCCGAACTGATAGAACTTTTCCGAGAGTCAAAATTGTCACGAATTATTGTAGCTGAAGGCGATGTAGATAATATAGAGGGCTATATCCATCATCAGCAGTTGCTGGACGATCCTAAAAGTCTAAAGAAAACTTTTATGGATATCCTCTATGTTCCAGAAGTTATGAACCTCAAGGAGCTCATGTCTCAGTTTATAAAAGATGGCTCCTCCATTGCTTGTGTCGTAGATGAGTTTGGAGGAACAGCAGGAATCATAACTCTGGAAGACATTCTGGAAGAGATTTTTGGTGAGATAGAGGATGAGCATGACGTAGAGGATTACATCATGCATAAGATAAATGAGAAAGAGTATCTCTTCTCAGGGCGACTAGAAGTAGATCACATCAATGAGAAATTCCCAGAACTTAATATTCCTGAGGGTGAGTACCAGACCTTGTCAGGATATATAGTAATGACTTCTGAAGACATACCTCAGCTGGGTGAGCAGGTTACCTTAGGCAGTTGTTGCTTCAAAATCGAAAAAGTGGATGAGACCAAAATAGAAATTGTCCGCGTCATCAAGTTGGAATTGGAGGAAGAAGACGAATTCTAATTCTTCTACTCCATGAATACCCCTAATGTCCTCAGGGAATCCCTCCATTTTCTGATTTCTTAGATACTAGCCTAGCCACCTTCTCTGTTTATAGCTACAAAACATGCAAATTATGAGAAGGTACATCATCATCACCCTAGTCAGTATAAGTTTTATCTCATGTAAGGATGAGAAAGTCCACCTGCAACGAATTACTTTCCTAGAGACTGAGATAGAGCATCTGCAAAATTCAAATAACAGTTTGCTAGACCGCTTGTCAGAACTTTCCGTAATTTCTATGAATGACTCTGAAAGCATTAAGGAATCGCTAAAATCCATCAACGAGCACCAAGAATATATTGCGGAGCTAACGGACAAGATTCATGAAAAGGATTCTATAAATTTTGCGCTGGTCTCTAACTTAAAAAGATCACTGATAAATATAGAAGATGAGATAGATATAGAGGTGAGAGGCAGCGCCGTCTACGTTTCCTTGTCTGATCAACTACTTTTTAACACCGCTTCCAGTAAGGTGAATCAAGAAGCCTATAGTGTATTAGAGCAAGTATCTAGAATAATCAATGACCATAGCGAAATAGATGTACTGGTCCAAGGCCATACTGATGACATCCCCATTAGCAATAAGCATTACAAAGACAACTGGGAACTGAGTACTAGTCGTGCTGCATCAGTGGTAAGAATCCTACAGGAAAATTATGGCGTCATACCAGAGCGCCTTACTGCTGCAGGACGTGGTGAGTATGTTCCAGTCAGCGATAATAGAACTACAAGCGGCAGATCAGGAAATAGAAGAACAGAGATTATTATTACCCCTAAGCTCAGTAAGTTCTTTGAATTGCTGGAAGCACCGCAGCTTATTTCGTAAAAGATATAAAAGACCCTACAGTTTTTAGGTCAGCTTTCTTGCTGCATTATTTAGTTGGTCTAGAGCTGTAGGTGTCCTTTTGAAATAAGTACAATTAGTAACACGATAATAAGCCTTATTAAAAAGCAGCTTGTCCATAATTTATACATCTTTGCGCCTTCTTAGCACAAAAGCAAGAAGAATAGCATGGAATCCATAAGAAATATAGCAATCATAGCCCACGTCGATCACGGGAAAACCACCTTGGTAGACAAGATTATACATGAATGTAACGTCCTTGGAGAAAGAGAAGATAAGGGAGAACTCATTTTAGATAATAATGATCAAGAGCGGGAACGAGGCATCACTATCGTCTCCAAGAATGTGGCCGCCATGTTCAAAGGTGTAAAAATTAACATTATAGATACACCTGGTCACGCCGACTTTGGCGGAGAAGTAGAGCGGGTACTAAAAATGGCGGACGGGGTATTACTGCTGGTAGATGCTTTTGAGGGGCCGATGCCTCAGACAAGATTTGTATTGGGCAAAGCCATAGAGCTGGGCCTTAAGCCTATCGTCGTTGTCAATAAAGTAGATAAAGAAAACTGTACACCGGAGGATGTGCAAGGAGATGTTTTTGACCTTATGTTTAATCTGGACGCAACCGAGGACCAGTTGGACTTTGTAACCTTATTTGGTTCTTCTAAGTATGGCTGGATGAGCTTTGACTGGGAAAAGAAGACTAGCGATATAGTTCCTTTGCTTCAGGCTGTCGTAGATAACATTCCGGAAGCACCTTACAGAGAAGGTACGCCACAGATGCAGATTACTTCTCTAGATTTCTCCAAGTTTACTGGTCGAATTGCCATAGGCAGGATATTTCGAGGAGACTTACATGCTGGACAGGATCTCATGCTGTGTAAGAAAGATGGTGTCCAGAAGAAAGTTAGAATCAAAGAACTCTTTGTTTTTGAAGGCTTGGGTAGGAAAAAAGTGGAGACTGCGAGAAGTGGTGATATCTGTGCGATAGTAGGAATAGAAGGTTTTGACATCGGTGATACGATTGCTGATTTGGAAAATCCTGAAGCATTGCCACATCTTAAAGTAGATGAGCCTACGATGAGTATGCTTTTCACTATAAACAATTCTCCATTTTTCGGTAAGGAAGGAAAGTTTGTTACTTCCCGACACCTGAGAGAAAGATTGTACAAAGAGACAGAAAAGAATCTAGCTCTTAGAGTAGAAGATACAGCTACCGAAGATAAGTTTAACGTCTATGGTAGGGGGGTTCTCCACTTATCAGTTCTTATAGAGACCATGCGAAGAGAAGGCTACGAACTCCAAGTAGGAAAGCCAGAAGTTATCTTCAAAGAAATAGATGGTAAAAAATGTGAGCCTATAGAACTATTGGTCATAGATGTTCCTGAAGACTTTTCAGGTAAGGCCATTGAGCTGGTTACCCAAAGAAAGGGACAGCTAAAAATCATGGAACCGAAAGGCGACCTTCAGCACTTAGAATTTGAAATTCCATCTAGAGGCCTTATCGGTCTCAGAAATAATATGCTCACGGCAACGTCTGGCCAAGCTATTATGACCCACAGGTTTATTGCCTACGAGCCATATAAAGGTGAAATTCCTTCTAGAACAAAAGGATCTATGGTGTCTGGAGAAGAAGGTCAAGCACTGGCCTTTGCCTTAGATAGATTACAGGATAGGGGAAAGTTTTTTGTGGAGCCAGGAGACAGAGTTTACAAAGGCATGGTAATAGGAGAGAATGCCAAAGCCAATGATCTGGAAGTAAATGTGATCAAAGGAAAGAAACTAAATAATATGCGAAGTTCTGGTGCAGATGATGCCACCAAGCTTGCTCCTAAAATAGTGCACTCCCTAGAAGAGGCGATGGAGTATATCCGTGAGGATGAGTATCTGGAGGTGACGCCGGAGAGTTTGAGGATGCGGAAGATAGGGTAGAGGAAACAAGAAATAGATGATCTTCTAAACTCGGAGGAAGTTAACTGAGCTGATCTGGATTATAGACCTTGCAAAATAAAAAGAGGCTGACTCAAGTTATGAGTCAGCCTTTTCGGTTATATATGTTTTTATGATCAGTTATTTACATCAAATATACTGTCGGGTAATTTCATAGGAATAACTGCTAATGCCATTCTACTATATCCACTTGGAGCCTCCCTAGAATGGTATGTGTTCATAATTTCTTCTTCAAGATATAGAGTAATTCTATTGTCTTTGGTTAATACCATATGATACTCCATTATCCAATCTTTAGGGACTGTAAATGTCAATTCATTTGCGACTAGTCTTTTTTGTTTTGGAATGGTTCCAAAATCTCCTTCATTAAATTCTAATTCTAATTCACTACATGGATAAGTTAATATACTTTCTGTAGTTGCATCATTTTTGTGATGAATTGTGTCAAGATACTCTATTCGAATTTCGTAACTTGAGTATTTACCGCAAGAATTAGATGAATAATACAGG
>CAYNJK010000072.1:2193-11186 GCA_964397575.1 uncultured Saprospiraceae bacterium | reverse complement strand
GTAGTTGGTTCGAATGGACGTAAATTGAAGTCAAACTCAAATGCTTGCACACCTGCCTGATCTATATTTTGATCCATTCCAAATGGCCAATAATAGTCTTGTTTGTGTTGAGAATATATAGAGGTTACAACCAAACAACCAAGAAGTAATAAAATACTATTTCTCATCTATCGTGTTTTAAAAACCAAGGCTGCATTAACCATACAGCCTTGATTAAAGTTAAACATATTTAATGTTGTACATGTATCTTCTTACTAATTATTCCATGATCTTCACTTTCTAGTGACAATACATACATGCCATTATCTAGTTCAGAAGTAGAAATCTTATTTAGTCCTACTCTATTATACTTCTTAGAATACAATATTCTTCCAGTAAGATCTGATAAGCTATAGTCACCGATTCAGCTGTGTTTCCTGCAACTTCTAGATGTATAAAATCATCTGCAGGCAGTGGATAAACAACTAAGTCTATATTTCCTACTTAGGTATCAAGATTGTGTATAGGGCAAGCACTCTTCACAATTTGGTACTACATAGTTGTACGCTTCGTAATTATTTAATAAACCTGAGTGCTTCATCACAGTCTCTATAAAATAGTTTAGCAATGCGAAGACCAGCTGATTGAATCCCTTACCAAAAGTAATATTGGTAACTACTTGAGCCTATTCCAGTAGTTTCTTTGTAAAGATTTTGTCACGATTGATCGAATAATCAGCTCGCGGCTACACTTACTCGCCCGTACCTTACGGTCAATAAATACCTTCGACACCGCGTTCTTATATATTATATTTTTGTACCATCTATTATATTAGCATTACCACACAGCTAAAAATCGATTTTAATGTCACAGCAGAAGAAAACAGATAAGCCCTCCCAGCAGAAAGATGACAATAAGACGGCTGACCTACTCCATAGGCTGAGCAAGTGGCTGTGGGCTGGACTCATCTTAGGACTACTCTTTGCCGTTGCAATCTTTGTAATCGTTTCTTATACCAAAATGCCAGATACGCAGGAACTGGAAAATCCGGATTACGAGTACGCCAGCGTCATCTATGCCGATAATAATGAAGAACTAGGCAGATATTTTTCCAAGAACCGAGAAGGCATCACCCATGAGGAGCTCAATCCCTATCTCACAAAAGCACTGGTAGCTACAGAAGACGAGCGGTTTTACAAGCACAGCGGTGTCGATACCAGAGGTACTATAAGAGCCGTCATTTTTTTGGGAAGCAAAGGTGGTGCGAGTACCATCACCCAGCAATTGGCCAAACTTTTCTTTACAAATAGATCTAGAAATATTGTCAAAAGGATCTGGCAAAAACTCAAAGAATGGGTTATCGCCACACAGTTCGAAAAAAGATATACAAAAGAGGAAATCATTGCCATGTATCTGAATAAGGTCGACTTTACCTACAGCTCGCATGGCATAAGTGCCGCTGCTAAAACTTATTTTGGTAAGGACCAGAGCAAGCTGAAAGTGCACGAAGCTGCAGTACTCGTAGGTATGCTGAAAAACCCTTCTTTGTACAATCCCAAAAGCAAACCAGAAAATGCCGTAAAGAGACGTAACGTTGTCCTCAAGCAAATGGTGAGAAACAACTACCTCAGTCAGGAAGAGTATACTAAGCTTAAAGACTTGCCCTTGGACATGTCTAATTTCAATAGGACCATCCTCTATGAAGGTATAGCCCCTTACTTCCGCGAAACACTAAAACTCCACATCAAAAAAATCCTTGCTGATGATAAATACAAAAAGCCAGATGGTACGAAATACAACCCAGATGTAGATGGGCTGAAAATTTATACAACTATCGATAAGCAAATGCAAAAACATGCAGAGGAAACCATGTTCCAGCATATGTCAGTCATACAAGAGACTTATAACGGTGTCTGGAAAGGCAAAGATCCGTGGACCCATGATGCAGATAAGAAACAAGCGCAACAACGCAAGGATTTTCTCAATAAATCAGTAAGAACCTCTGAGCGCTATATCAATACTAAAAACAGGGTCATGGCAGGCGTCTATCAGAAAATCAGAGAAAAATTTAGCGATGCTAGACTACTGGATGCCGATATCACAAGAATGACTAAAGCTGAGAAAGACCCTGGGTACCTTAACAAACTTATCAAAACCGATTATATATCTAAGAAACAAGCCAGCACTTATAAAGATATTCTTGCAGACCCACTCTGGAAAGAACTGAAGCAGAGCAAAAAGCGTCTAGATGACAAAGCCAAAAAAGACTTTAACCTCAAAAGAAAAATGAAAGTCTTTGCCTATAATAAAGAAGGCGAAAAATCTGTCGTCATGTCTCCGCTGGATTCTATAAGGTATCATCACAAGATAATGCAACTAGGTTCTATATCCATAGACCCACGTAACGGACACATCAAGACCTGGGTAGGAGGCGTAGGCAATAAGTATTTTAAGTATGACCACGTCAACTCTAACAGACAAGTGGGCTCTACCTTTAAGCCCTTCTTGTATGCCTCTGCAATTTCTCATGGTATCTCTCCTTGTCATAAAATCCATGATATAAGACAAGAAATACCCGCAGGTGATCCACACTTCAAGCTCTTAGAAACTTGGTCCCCAGGCAACTCTGATGGGGAATTTACCGATAAGTGGTGGACACTGAAAGATGGGCTGAAAAAATCCAAAAACTCCATATCTCTGGGCCTACTTAAGGAAATGAAAAGTGTGGAGCCTATGAGAGATCTCGTCAGTAACTTGGGCATAGATAAGAAAAAGGTGCCTAAGGTGCCAGCTATCATCCTTGGAGCAGCACAACTTACAGTTCTGGAAATGACAGCTGCATATGCCACTTTTGCCAACTATGGCGTCTATAATGCCCCTACTTTCATTACCAAAATAGAGGATAAAGACGGGCGGGTCATCTACAGCTCTATACCTTCAGAACGGCGAGTACTTTCAGAAAAGTACAATGATGTGATGCTCGACTTGCTAAAATATGCCTCCAGTGCCCATACTCATAAGCTGAATAACGATCATTGGGGAGGTAAAACAGGTACTACAAATGACTTTGTAGATGGTTGGTTTATGGGAGTCTCACCAGAGTTGGTAGTAGGTACCTGGGTCGGTGGTGAATATAATTGGATCAGGTTCCTTAGTTCTTATCATGGTTATGGTGGAATTATGGCCAGACCTTACTTCCTGAAATACATGCAAAAGTTGGAAAAAGACCCTGCTATAAGGCTAAATGAAGGCGCTTACTTCCGTATTCCTGACGGAGACAGAGTGGTAACTGACTGTAATCAGTACGAGCAAGCCAGTTTTCATAAAGATGAAGTAGATAAAGCCAAGAAAATCAAGATCTTCAATGATGACTTTGAAGATGAGTTTGACAACTAGTCCTTTGATTAAAGGAACTTATAACACTTGAAATGCAGAGTCTTTGTTATCTTGAGCGCTCCTTAGGAATAAGGGACGTTGAAGATGTCAGAACCACGAAAATATAAGACACTACGCTGGCTGACCTATTTATTATGGATAGGCTTGATTCTGGCTTTGGTCATACCGGCACGCTTTATTATCTCTACACTTAATGAAGATCTCCCTAGTTTTTCAGATTTAGAGAACCCAATCTATGATGAAGCCAGTATAATCTATGATGTAAAAGGGGAGCCTTTCGGCAAATATTACGTAGAGAATAGAGAAAATATCCAGTACAAAGATATCTCTCCCCTACTTGTCAATTCACTTTTAGCTACCGAGGATATCCGTTTCCATTCCCATTCTGGAATAGACCTGAAGGCACTATTTAGGGTGGCATTTAAGACCGTCCTCATGAAACAAGAAAGTTCTGGGGGTGGATCTACGATATCGCAGCAACTGGCTAAACTGCTATTTAGAAGACCGAGTCTTGCTAACAAGTCTAAAATGCAGCGGATCACCATCCTTCTCCGCACCAAAGTAGCTGAATGGATCACAGCAGTCCGACTGGAGAAAAGCTATACGAAGGAAGAAATCATGACCATGTACCTCAATAAGTTTGAGTTTATAAACGGGGCACATGGCATCCAAGCAGCAGCACAGACCTACTTTGGCAAAAACCAAGAAGATCTCAATGTAGAACAGGCAGCTCTACTGGTAGGAATGCTCAAGAATCCAAGTCTGTACAATCCACTGCGGTTTCCAGAAAATGCGACTCAGAGAAGAGATGTTGTATTATACCAATTAGAAAAACATTTTGATGTAGAGGGCCTCAGTCTAGATACCATCAGGGGTAATATGGTAGATATGACCAATTTCGAAAGAGAATCTCATGATATAGGACCAGCACCTTATTTCAGGTCTGAACTCACCAAGTGGCTCCGTAACCTCTTCGAAAAAGAAAATATAACAAAGGAAGACGGCAGTGCCTATAATATATACACCGATGGTCTGAAAATCTATACCACCATAGATCTCAATTATCAAAAACATGCCGAAAAAGCAGTAAAAGAGCATATGACCTGGTTGCAAAAACGTTACTGGGAAGTCTGGAAAAGAAAAGATCCTTGGACATACGAGGCTGACAGCTTACAACTGATTATCAGAAAGAAAACCCTAGACAGAAAACTCAAGGAGTCTGAAAGATATCTGAGACTACACGACAAGTTCTTGTCTAAAACTAAGATAGAAGCCCAGAAAAAATATAAAGATCTCAAGTTCAATGAGAATGTGCTCAAGACGCTTATCGATATAGAAAGAAGACGCTACAGTTGGCAAGGAGAAACTTCCATGTCTATACTCGGAAAATCAAATATTTCAAAATACCGAGAACTGGTAGAGAAATCAGAACTCTGGCCAAAATTGAAAGAGCAGTACAAGGCTTTGCAAGAGGCTTACAAAAAGGAATTCAATACAAAAATTCCTATGCAAGTCTTCGCCTATGAAGAGGAAGGATATAAGGAAGTAGATATGAGTCCAAGAGATTCTGTGCGCTATCATAATCAGCATATGCAAGCGAGTATGCTCGCCGTCCATCCAGAAACGGGACATATCAAAGCCTGGGTAGGTGGTCCTGGGTTTAGCCATTTTAAGTATGACCATGTCAATTCTCGTAGACAAGTAGGCTCCACTATCAAACCCTTCGTGTATGCTACTGCCATCAGTCTTATGGGCTTATCTCCATGTCAGACATATGAAGACATTCAGTATACGATAGCGCCAGGAGATGCTAATTTTTTAGTAGATAAGGAATGGTCGCCTAGCAATGCCAACGAACAATTTACCGGTAATCCTTACAATCTATATCAAGGTCTCCTCTACTCTAAGAATTCTATAACTGTCAGGCTAGTAAAAGAAATGGGCAACATGGACGTCGTCCTAGAGATGCTAGACAATGCTGGTATCAGCAAAGACAACACCTATCCTAATGGACAGAAAGTTGTCCCAAGAGTGCCAGCTATTAGTCTCGGTGCAGTAGATCTTACCCTACATGAAATGGCAGGCGCTTACACCACTTTTGCTAATAATGGTGTATACACAGAACCTATCTTTATTTCTAAGATAGAAGACAAGTCAGGGAAGATTATCTATACTGGTATCCCCGAAAAAAAGACTGCCATCAATCCATTATACAACGGGGTTATGGTAGATATGCTAAAAAACAACGTAGGTGGTGGTTACAAACTCGGTGTCAAGACAGAACTAGGTGGCAAAACCGGTACGACCAATGATTACTCCGACGGCTGGTTTATGTCTATTGCACCAGACTTGGTAACAGGTGTATGGGTAGGTGGTGATGATAAGTGGATACGTTTTTTGACACTGGATGACGGACAAGGATACGTGATGGCCAAGCCTATAGCCGAAAAATTTCTAAATGCCATAGAGGCGGATTCCCTTGCTGACTTCGATTCTGAAGCAAAATTTCCTGTTCCTCCTCTAGGTTACTTAGATCTGGTAGATTGTGATAAATACAAACAGCAATCCGTAGAAGAAGAACAAACACAGATAGAGCTTAACAAAAGGGCTGATGAGTTCGACAACGAATTTGAAGATTTTGAAAGTGAGTTTGATGAGGAATTCGATGAAGAGTTTGAGGAGGAGTTCGATGAAGAAATGGATGAAGAGCCCACAAGCACAAACGATCCTGAGACACCACCAGACCCTAGCTCAGAAGAACCTACGACTGAGGAAAGCTCAGAGGAATTTGACGAAGAGTTCGAAGAGGAATTTGATGAAGAAATAAAAACTAAGGAATCCGAAAAAGTGGATACCAGCAAATCCAAGACGATAAAAGATATCATCAAAAACAAGGTGAAAGAGAAGAAAAAGAAACCAGGAGGCAATCGCTAGAACTGCTAGCACCAGATTATTAACTTAGAAATTTTTAAAAGTTCACATGGGATTATTGGAAGGAAAAACAGCCCTCATTACAGGAGGCTCTAGAGGCATCGGAAGAGGTATAGTGGAGCGGTTTATAAAAGAAGGCGCACAGGTTGCATTTACCTACAGATCTTCATCTGCTAAAGCTGATGAAATTATTGCCGACCTAGGTGCAGGTGACAAGCTAAAAGCCTTTCAGTCTGATGCTAGTGATTATGGTGCAGCCGAAGAACTTTGTAAAGCTGTCCTTGCTGAATATGGCAAAGTAGATATTCTTATCAATAATGCAGGCATTACCAAAGACAACCTGATGCTCAGAATGGGCGAAGACCAGTGGGATGCCGTCATCCAAGTAAATCTAAAATCAGTTTTTAATCTGACCAAACACATGCTGAAACCGATGCTGAAAAACAGAGGTGGCTCTATCATAAATATGTCTTCTGTGGTAGGTGTTTTTGGGAATGCAGGTCAGGCCAATTATGCCGCTTCCAAGGCTGGCATCATAGGATTTACAAAATCCATCGCAAAGGAAGTTGGATCCAGAAACATAAGATGCAATGCTATTGCCCCAGGCTTTATTGCAACAGAAATGACAGATGAGCTGGATGATGCAGTGAAGAAGAACTATACTGACAACATACCCCTTAAGAGATTTGGAACTGTCGACGATGTAGCCGATGCCTGTGTATATCTAGGCTCTGATATGTCCTCCTATATCTCTGGGCAAGTGCTCAGTGTCTGTGGTGCGATGAACACCTAGCGCCAGATATAGGCTTAGTCTTTTTTGTAAGCCATAAATGCAGTTATGAAAAGTTTGCTTTCTATTTCAGTCGTGTTCCTACTACTGGCTGGTTGTAGTAAAAAAACCCAAGTTATATCTATCACATCTTTTGACGGATTAGCAATACTCGAAGAAGAAGCCGAATACAAACGTCCATGCGAAGTTGTAGAAAACTATGCACCCGACGAGTATACAGAGACCAGACTTATCAGAACGAATGTGCACCTCATGAATGATCCTGAAGGCAATGCCAATTTCTCTCTGGAAGAAGGCAAAAAATATTTTGGAGAAATCTTAAGAAATGGCAATGACCGTCTGAGGCAAAATCACAAAATGAATCTTCCTGTGGGAAATGATACACCTGCACTAAACCCTTCATACAAGTACAAAGTAGTAGGTGCAGAAGAAGGTGATGACGGCTACTATATGCACCATGATTCTGTGCATTATTACTTTAAAAACAGAGGGAAAAACAAAAATAACTACAGTAAGGCTGTCATAGAAAAGTATGCTATAGACCTGGACAGTACTTTGAACATTTTTGCCATTTCTCATCCGCAAGACAGTATCGGCTCTAAGACTTATAAGACTTTTGGTACAGGCATCGCTCTAGGCAATGCGCTTAAGATATCTGGCATCTATTCTAACAGGAAACAACCATCTTGGAGTTGGGGTACTCTGATGAATCATGAGATAGGGCATGTACTTGGCTTGGCGCATGCTTGGACCAGATACGATGGTTGTGATGATACACCTGTCCACCCTAACTGCTGGGACGACGCCTCTTGCAGAGATGGCAAAGCATCTAATAATGTTATGGATTATAACAATTCTCAGATGGCATTTAGCCCGTGCCAGTTAGGAAAAATCCATAAACAATTTAATCTACTTGACTCCAGAACTAGAGGATTGCTACAAGAAGACTGGTGTACACCGACAGTTAATTCTACCATCGATATTAAAGGACAACTGGACTGGAAAGGACATAGAGATCTAAGAAAGCATATTATTATTCATCCAGGTGCTAGGCTGGATCTCTATTGCAGATTATCTCTTGCGAGAGGAAAAAAAATTATTATTCATGAAGGTGGGGAATTACACATCCACACTGATGCTTGGATACATAACAGTTGTGGCGACACCTGGAAAGGAATAGAAGTCCACACAAAAACTAGCATAGACAAGCAACTATTCATCTATGGAACACCTAGAATGAGTGACATAGAAGGAGTTCCACCTGCAGCAACAACACCTTAAGTGTAAAGTAGCCGTCATATTAAGCATAGTCCTAATAGGTTAAAAGAGGATGTCATTAAAAATCGATTCCCTACTACTTAGAAAACCTTGCTGAGTTGTCTTAAAGTGACAGCCAGTTTACCAAAATTTAACTGTTGTAGTCTACTTGTAGTTAGAAGTAGATTGCTTGTCTCCAAATCTAGTTGAATTCAACTATGATATAGGCCCATATTTGTAGTAGGAAAATTTTAAGGGTGTTTTATAAAAAGAGCCGTTTCAAAAAGTTGAAAGGGCTCTTTTTCTTTTAGTGCTCATCTGAATATTCCAGACCATCTATCACACCTTTTTTCACAACTGGAATACCGTCCTTCATCCAGATTGGAATTTTCTCTCCCATCAGATAATGATCAAAGAACTGCTCCATTCGTTTATTGAAGTCCAAACGATTTTGCTTTTTTACTGGCCAGTGCGGCTCATCGTTATAATTAAGCATCCAAGCAGGTTTGCCCAATCTTCTCAGTCCTACAAAATATTCTATTCCTTGGTACCAAGGCACAGCACCGTCTTTGTCATTGTGTAAAATAAGAACAGGAGTTTCTACTTTGTCTAATTGGAACACTGGGGAATTATACAAGTA
>CAYNJK010000072.1:0-2093 GCA_964397575.1 uncultured Saprospiraceae bacterium | reverse complement strand
TCACCTATCAGCTGATCTACACTAGACATGATGGCGTCATAGCAACTCTCTCCTGGATAACCATCTTTGTAGTAGATGTCAGGATTGAATATAACGTAGCCCCTATTTGCATAATAGCTGTAATTAATCGTCGAGCGATGTGCATACGGCGCTCTATGGCTGTATAGCCTATCAGAAGACTTTTCATAAAAGTTTACTAAGAGAGGATACTTTTTAGCAGGATTAAAATTAGCAGGCTTAACAAGTAGTGCTTTTCTGGTTATACCGTCTACATCTACCCAGTCATATAATTCCATACTGCCCCAGCCGTATGCCGCTTGCTGAGGGTTGGCATCAGAAATTCTCTTTTCCTTCTCGAAAGTCAGATCGGTATGGATAAGGTCAGGAAAAACATCCCACGACTCTCGGGTATATACAAGGTCATCTGATTCTTTTGCTTTTAGAATTCTAGTGCCGTATCTGAAGGGGCCGTCCTTTAATTTCTGCATTCTTCCAGTACCTAAATCGAGATAAGCATAGCCAGAAGATTTACTATCGAAATCAAAACTACTGACCAGTATTGTCGTATCTGAGGGTAAGCTGGATACTTCTCTATCTAAAGAAATATATCTATACCTGACATTGCTGGATCTGCCATCTGTAAGACGCTGGGGTACTTTGCTGCCAGTAATATCTACCTTCCAGATATCATAATGATCATACAAGATACTTTCATTGTTGTCCGACCATGCTACAGTTCCGCTAGGTCTAGGATACATAGGTCTGTCATTCAGCTCATCATAAAAGGAGCCAGTAGTCAATTGGTTAACTTTCTTAGTTTGCAAATTTTGCGAGTACCAACTTGTATCAGAAAGAGAGTACCAAGTCATGTATTCTCCATTGGGTGATATCCGTGGGCGACTGGAAACTTTTTTGCCCAATAATTTTTTATCACCGGTTGCAAGATTGATAACATAGACATCATGATAATCCCTGCCTTCCCAAGAAAGATACTTTTGATAGTCTTCATTATTGGTTCCTATCACATAATCCTTGGTGGTAGATTTACTTATTCTGACGGAAGGGATATCAAGGTCGGACAATTGGATCACTTTTCTTGTACTCGGATTATAGATAGCCTGATAGCTTTTTCTCAGATCACTTTTTCTATTGTTCTCCTGCTGCGTATGCAAGAGACCATCTTGGTAATGCCAGACTTCTACATGTACTTTTTCTTCTTCTAACAGTGTGGTATCTTCTTTCGGTAAGATGGGAGCTGTGCCGAACACGAGCAAATCATTGGCATCTAGAAAATATGGTCTTTGGTGCTCACTCACTTGCCAGTTCTTTTCCATCATGGTGCTGCCATAACCAGCAACGGCTTTACTGCTCCCACTTTTGAAGGTATACAGCATGAGTTCGTGTCTGTTATCCTTGTGCTCCGTTGTATCTGTATTGGCAATAAAAGCCAGCTGTTCTGATTTCTTGTCGAAGACAAAATGTTGGTAGTCGCCGTCTGCTTCTAAGACGGTTTTCATTCTGTCCAGCCCAGCATCATAGAGCAAAATCCTGTCTCTATTGATAGTATCTTCTCCAGTGCTATGAAAAACAAGATAACCCTTGTCCTCTGACCAATTGTAAGTTTTGACAAATGGGATGACTTTGGATTTATTCTTCTCTACATTCTTTACGACCAGTACTGTTCCATTATCCTTCCCTTCATCTTTGACCAAGGTGCTGTCTTGTTTCATTGTCTTCTTAGCCAGCTTGAAAGCAATGTGACCAGGAAAGTCATTACTGCATCTGTAGCCATCGACATTAGGAATTCTTTCTATGTTTTTGCTCGCAAGATTGAAAATACATAGGGTATCCTTAGGCATCTTGCTCTTCTTCATCTTACGGCGTTTCATCTCCTTGATGGTATCTGGATGTGCTGTGATGTGAAAGGCAATGAATTTTTCATCTATGTCAAAAGTGGCTTTTTTGGCTCTATCGAACTTATAGTCTTTTCCAGTTCGGGTATTATAAAGGTTGAGTTCAGATTTGCCAGCCTCGTTTGTAATGAGATAACTGACCCAGTTGCCTTTATTTGATATTTGTTCATTGTCTATACT
>CAYNJK010000071.1:0-11199 GCA_964397575.1 uncultured Saprospiraceae bacterium | reverse complement strand
GCAAGTACAGGCTTTTGCCTATTCTACCAATGATGAGATAAATGATATGACCTTCTTGCGTTATAAGCTTATCAATAGAGCAAAAGAAGATATCAGAAGAACCTACTTCGCTATGTGGGTTGATGCTGATCTTGGTTGTGCATTTGATGATTATATAGGTTGTGATGTAGAAAGAAGTTTGGCCTATACTTATAACGTAGATGCCTTGGATGGCCAAGGCGATGGTGTAGATTGTGGAGGTACACCGACTTATGGTGACGAAATTCCTATTATAGGAACGGATTACTTTAGAGGGCCTATTGCACCTAAGGTGATTTGTAACGGACCAGAGGTTGGTTGTGACCAACATGTCATCAAAAGCTCTGATGAGTTCAATCCATTTAGTGGTCTTTCAGTTGGAGATACTATCTATTTCAGAGATCCGATTCTTAGTCAAGGAGAATCTGGAGATTTTGGATTTGAGTTAGGTATGTCATCATTTATCTATCACAATAATTGTGGAGCTACACAGTCTCCACCTCAGACCTGTGATCCGAATATCGGACATGAATTCTATAGCTACCTAGAAGGGAAGTGGTTAGATGGTACAGAAGATCCAGATGATAATCCATGTCTTACAGTAGGTGGAGAAGGATTTGATCCTGCTAGTAATGATGTAACTAGATTTGCTTTCCCAGATGCACCAAATATAACAGGGGGCTGGTCTATGTGCGAAGAAGAGCTGGAAGCAGGTGATAGAAGAACTGTACAAGCATCTGGACCTTTCTTACTGACACCAAATGTTGTAAACGAGCTGATCATCGGTGCGGTATGGGTGCCAAATCTTGATTATCCTTGTCCAGATATTTCCAGGCTGACAACAGCTGATGATATTGCTCAGAACCTATTCGATAATTGTTTCGATATCATAGATGGTCCTGATGCACCTACAGTGAGCACTATAGAGTTAGACAAAGAAATCATCTTGGTCTTACACAATGATACCATAGAGTCTAACAATGCAAAGTTCCAGTATCAGGAACTAGATATCAGATCTAGCGAAGAAATTCCTGAAGAAGAAAGAATATATAGATTCGAAGGATATAAAGTATTCCAACTTTCTGGACCTACTGTTTCTCCTCAGGAACTGGATGATATAGAAAAGGCCAGACTAGTCGTACAAGTGGATGTAAAAAATGGTATAACAGAAATATACAACTGGACCCCATCGTCTGATCCTAATGGACCGAGAACAGGAAACACAGATTTCCTATGGACACCTACTCTGGAAGTCACGGGTGAAGATCAGGGTATAAGAAATACCTTTAGACTTACGAGTGATGCCTTTGCAGCAGGTGATCCTAGACTGGTTAATCATACGGAATACTACTTCATGGCAGTAGCTTATGGGTGGAATGAGTATGCAGCATTTAATCCTAATAATTCGTTGCTTACACAGGCAAATCCTTATATAGAAGGAAGAGGGAATGTTATGACTTATTCCGCGATACCTAGACCTATTGTCTATGAGACACTGAACTCCGTATACGGTGATGGTGTGCAGATTACAAGAATAAGCGGAACGGGAACAGGAGGCCGTATTCTGGATATGCAAGATGGTATGCATGATGTTATCTTAGACGGAAGCTTTGATGGCAGAATAGAATACAAAGAGGGCTTTGGTCCTTTGGATGTGGTAGTCTATAATCCACTGGAAGTTAGAAATGCAAGATTCAGATTGGAGATACTTGGTGAGCACAGAAACTGCGAAATCTCTGATGGTGCCATATGGAGACTGACGGATTTGGATAGTGATTTTGTTGCAGTTTCCGAAACAACTTTGGATCAACTGAATGAAGAGCTGATTCCAGAATATGGTATTGCACTGAATGTCAACCAACAAGAGAATGCAGGTTCCGCAACTGTGGAAGGCAATGGTGCTTTGTCAGCAACCGTAGAATATGAAAGTGATGACGCTACAAGATGGTACGCCGCATTACAAGATGGACTGCCTTCACTAGGACCAGACGAGCTTAATAATGTTGCAAGACGGTTGTTTGAGTTTATACTTACTGATGGCGAGGATGTTACCTCTTCTTCTACGGACCCTGATTCTGATTTCGAAGATCTAGGTGACGGGTTGTGGTATCCATTTATGTTGACCAGTTCAGTTACTAAGCAATTGGGACCTCTGGACTTACCATATATCACACCAGCATGGAATCCGGTCAATAATAACTCTATGGAGAATGTCAGACCTAGAAATCCAAATATCATAAAGGACCTCAACAATGTAGACATTGTAATGACCAATGATAAGGACAAATGGTCTAGATGTATGGTAATGGAAACAGCCAATAGATTTATGCCAGGATTTTCTGGAGAAATGCTCACTCTGAAAGAAGAGCCTTCTATAGGAATCGATGGACAACCTGATGGTACAGGTACTGGTATGAGTTGGTTCCCGGGCTATGCTATAGATGTAGAAACTGGAAAAAGATTGAATATTTTCTTTGGTGAGAATAGTGCATTTAATCAGGAATACTCTGATGCTAGAACAGAAGAAGGAGATGGCTTGTCGTTTACGCGAGGATCTGATATGCTCTATAATCCTTCAGACGAATTTTTCAGTGACCCTACAGCTCAGAACTTTGAAGATATTATTCAGAATGTCTACTTAGGTGGTCAGCACTTTATCTATGTTACGAGAGAAGAATATGACGAATGCGAAGCTTTTGTTACTGCATATAGAGAAGCATTTATTCCTGCACTAGTACAAGCGAGGTTGTTGAAAGCTATCACATGGACTTCTATGAGCTTCATGGCTGCTGGTACTGAGAGCTTGTCTTATTCTGATGGTATTGTTCCATCTGATGTTACTTTCAAACTGAGGGTAGAAAAACCTTACAACAGAGAAGTAGTCTTTAATCAAGATGATCCAGACAGAGCATGTGATCAGCCAGAAGGCGATCTAGGGAACTTGCCAGTGTACGAATTTGAAATCGCTGGAAAAATGGCTGAGGACTTATTGCAAGAAGAGCATGAAGGTGCACTTTCAAATGTAAACGTTGTTCCGAATCCATACTTTGCTTACTCTCCATATGAGAGAGACCAGTTTGATAGAACGGTGAAGATTACAAATCTTCCAGACAGAGCGATAGTTACTATCTATTCACTAGATGGAAAATTCATTACACAGTTCAATAGGTCAGAAACAGTAGGAAGACAGAGTGGCGCTAATCCAAGTGTCCCTAATACTCAGACGAGTCCAGCGCTAAATTGGAATCTGGAAAACTCAGCTGGTATACCGGTAGCAAGTGGTGTCTATCTGATACACATCTCTGCGCCAGAATTGGGAGAAGAAAGAACTATTAAGTGGTTTGGAGTCAACAGGAAATTTGACCCGTCAGGACTATAAAAAAATATTACAAAATCGAACCTATGAATACTCTATATAAATTATTTATTAGTCTACTGCTGCTGGTGCTTTCTGCCAGTGTAGTACTTGCAGGTAATCCTGATAGGCAGGGTGAAGCGGGAGCAGCTGAATTATTGCTCAATCCTTGGGCAAGAAGTGCAGGCTTACATACCATGAATACTTCTAGTATATCTGGTGTAGAATCTATGCGACTTAACATTGCTGGCTTGTCCAGGATGGTAGGAAAAGAATTTGTTGTTGCTAACACAAGGCTCTATGAAGGAGCTGATGTTTCACTCAATGCTGTAGGTTTTGGAAACAAAGTAGGCTCTAGTGGAGCTTTTGGCATCAGTCTTACGGCAGTAGATTTTGGAGAAATTCCAATTACGACAGCTAGTAATCCTGAAGGTACAGGAGGTACCTTTTCTCCTTCTTTTTTCAATTTAGGATTGGGATACTCATACATGTATGACAATAAGATCTCTGTCGGATTATTGGTAAGAGCAGTTTCAGAATCTATTTCTAATCTGACGGCATTTGGTATGGCTATAGATGCTGGAGTACAGTATGTATCAGGAGAAAGAGACAATTTCAAACTTGGTATTTCTCTAAGGAATATCGGTTCGTCGCTGTCGTTTAAGGGCGAAGGTCTTTCTTTCCAGACGGATGCAGATAATGGTGTAACAGTAACTGCTTCTCAAAGAGCAGCACAATTCGAGATGCCTTCAGTGCTGAACATTGGTATCAGCTACGATTTTTATATTGGATCCCAAACGGACTCAGAAGGCAATTCGTTGACTCAGAATATCTTACTAAGAGCCTTAGGTAATTTCACTTCTAATGCCTTTTCTAGAGATCAGATAGGAGGAGGAGTAGAACTAGTATTCGGCGGTAAGTTTACCTTGAGAGGCGGCTACAAAGCTGAGCTAGGTGCTATCGGTGCAATCCAAGAAAATCTGTATACAGGACTTGCAGGCGGTGCTTCTGTAGAGTTGCCATTTAACGCTGCAGGTGAGAAGCGCATCGGCATAGATTACGCGTACAGGACAACTAATCCATTTAGAGGTACGCATAATTTTTCTATAAGACTATTGTTATAAAACAAGGACAAGAAGAAACTTTTTTAAGAAAGTAGTACTTTTGAAAAGATATTAGACGTTTCTGCCCCTCAGGGCAGAAGCGTTTTCTGTTATATAAAACAACCACAAATCAAACTAACATAAAAACGTCTTAGTTATGGCATACAACTATATGACAAAAGAAGGCTATGAAAAGCTGAAAGCCGAGTTGGACGAACTGAAAAGTGATGGTAGAGCCAAAGCGGCAAAAGCAATAGCAGAAGCCCGTGAGAAAGGTGATCTCTCAGAAAATGCAGAATATGATGCTGCTAAAGATGCACAAGGCATGTTAGAAGCAAAGATCAATGAGCTGGACAGAATTATGGCTAATGCCAGAATTCTAGACGAAAGCGAGTTAGATACTTCCAATGTTACAATCTTGTCCAACGTCAGAATGATGAACAAGAGAAGCAATAAGGAAATCACTTATACTTTAGTATCTAAAGCGGAGGCAGATCTTAAGGCCAAAAAGATATCTGTAGACTCTCCTATAGGACAAGGTCTGCTTGGAAAAGCCGTCGGAGATGTTGTAGATATTACAACGCCTGGCGGAAATATCAGCTTCGAAATTCTGGAAATCTCTGTCGGCTGATGGCCAGCATTTTTAGCAAAATAATAGCCGGCGATATCCCCTGTTATAAGGTGGCAGAAAATGAACACTGCTTTGCATTTTTGGATATCAATCCTATAGTAAAAGGGCATACCCTTGTCGTTCCTAAGGTAGAGGTAGATTACCTCTTTGACTTAGATGATGAAACGACAACCCAGCTCCATCTATTCGCTAAGAAAGTTGCTAAGGGTATAGATTCTGTCATTCCTTGTAAAAGAGTAGGAGTGATGGTGATAGGTACGGAAGTGCCACATGCGCATATACATTTGCTTCCTTTTCAGAAAGAATCTTCTATCAGCATTACTGCTCCTAAGCTCAAACTTTCTCAGGAAGAAATGGCAAGTATCGCTGAAAAAATTGCCAGTGCTATCTGACTTTAATACGTCCTGGATTTTCCTTTAGAAATTTTTTCCAGTTAGTTCCTTTAGAGGGTATGTTCCCTGAATGCGATATTTGGTGGTGGTGGCACATCGCAACAGCAAGTGCATCAGTTGCATCCAGATAATGTTCCTTCACCTCAAACTTCAGCATATTCTTGAGCATAGCCGCTACTTGCTCCTTAGAGGCATTTCCGTTGCCGGTAACAGATTGTTTTATCTTTTTGGGTGAGTACTCTATTATATCCAGTCCCATAGTCATAGCCGCCGCCATAGCAACACCTTGCGCACGTCCCAACTTCAACATAGATTGTACATTCTTACCATAGAAGGGCGCTTCTATAGCCATGAAAGTAGGTAGGTAACATTCTATTATCTCTTGTAGCTGTAAGAAGATTTCCTTTAGCTTAGTCTGGTGATCGCTAAAGCCTTGGAGTTTTAGTACACCGATATCCTGAACCTTTGGGGTCTTATCACTTATGTCGAGTAAGGCATATCCAAGGATATTGGTGCCAGGGTCTATGCCTATTATTTTATTGGTTGCGATAGCAGAAATTTAGAAAAACAAATTAAGTATAATTTATATATGATGTACTCGCAAATGCTTTATTCTGCTAGAAGTTGTAAACTTGTGCCTCATTATGAGCCTGCGCTTCTCTACATATAAAAAGTCCATCATAAACAGCATTGTAGCCATCGCGTTCCTTGCAGTGCTATGGTATGTTCTTGTGACACAGTTTGACCTAGTGCATACTTGGTCACAGCTTTCTGTTAGTGACATAGATACCAAATACTGGTTCCTGGTTTTTGTGCTGTTGCTGCTCATACCTAATTGGGGATTGGAGGCGCAGAAGTGGCGGTTGGCTATGAGTGAGTATCTCGATATAGATTTACGATTTAGTTTGCGTTCTGTATTGGCTGGTATAGCTGTCGGATTATTTACTCCAGCTAAAGTAGGAGAGTATGCCGGAAGGATGTTCTTTCTCAAGCAGGAAGACAGAGCCGCCAGTGCGGTGTCTACTTTTATTAATAGTATGGCACAACTAAGTGCTACTATTCTATTTGGCAGTATAAGTTTGATGTGTCTCGTCTATAGATTGGATCTGGTACAACTTAATTTTACCAAACTCTTGATTGCTGCAGCGGTGATGCTTGCACTTATAATAGCTAGCTTCAGTCTATTGCCAGAACTCGTCTCATTGTTGTCTCACGTGAAATTTATCTCTAGATACATGGATAAAATCACTGACATCAAGGTGCCACGTCAAATTTTATTTTCTATCATTTCATTGAGTTGTTTGAGGTATGCTGTCTACGCTTTCCAATATGTGTTTGTGTTTTATTTTTTAGGAGTGGAGTATTGCCTTGTGGAGTTGCTAGGTTTTGTCTCCATTGTCTTCTTATTACAAACCTTGTTGCCGTTACCGCCTATTGCTTCACTTATAGGCAGAGGCAGTATTGCCATCTTGATATTTTCTAATGTTGGCATCCATGAGTTAATTGTAATAGCTGCTACCTTATTGCTCTGGGTAATAAACCTGGTTGTACCTGCGTTATGTGGACTAGTGATTGTTCTACAACATAGGTTACAAGCAACGACATGAAGTTATTTCTAAGACTAAAGATCAGAGTATTACTGTTTGTTTTTTGTTGTCTGAGTATTTCCTCATTGAAAGCTCAGGAAGCCTGTTATCCTTTTCAGGATGGTGAGGAGATAGTCTACATTGTCTATTATAATTGGGGTTTTGTTTGGGTGCCCGCAGGAGAAGTTAAGTTTAGTGTCACTGAGAGAGATTCCACTATCTGTTTTGATGTGATAGGCAAGAGTTTTTCTTCATACGACAATGTCTTTAAGGTGAGAGACTTTTATTCCAGCGAAGTAGACAATAAGACTTTTCTTCCTAAGACCTTTAGGAGGGATGTGGAAGAGGGCAAGTATATTCGGTTTGACAGTATCACCTTTGATCAGAAGGCAGGAAAGGTTGTAGAGTATTTTGGTAAGACCAGAGAACGTGCGAAAAAATTTGAGTTTGAAGTCGAAAAGGCAGTACATGATATGGTCTCTATTATTTATCAAGTTAGGAGTATACCTATACAGACCATGCAAGCAGAAGAGAAGATCCCTGTCAGTTTTTTCTTTGACAAAGAGCTTTTTAATTTGAATATAAAGTTCAGTGGAAAAAAGACAAAGAAAATCAAAGACCTCGGTAAGGTAGATGCGTTTTTGTTGCAGCCGGAACTTATCGATAGCTATGTTTTTTCTGAGGGTGATCTGATGGACATCTGGGTATCTGATGATGACAACCGCATACCTCTAATGATAGAGTCGCCTATTTCGGTTGGCTCTGTAAAGGCTGTTCTAAGGTCTGCCAAAGGGCTGAAGGAACAGAAGCAATACGTAGAAGAATACTAGGGTAGCTGCTTTTCTCACAGTTCAGAAGTACTGCTAAAATCCCTTAGGCAGTCCAATAATTTCTTGATTTTGCTGGTGACCCATAGAATAATTTGATATTATTAATTCTTGTCATATAATATTTACCCAACAATTATTAGTTAAGATTTTCTAAATTGTGAGTATTAAGTCTCATAAAAGCCAGAATAGCATAGTCGCATTTAAGTTCAGAGTAAGAATTAAGTATTATCTAAGGCTAGGATTTTCGAATGTATTAAACCAACTTATCTCTGAATCGTGACTATGCTTTCTCATTTTTACCCCTCACTTTCATAATTAGCAGTACTAAGACTTTACGATAGTTTACCATATAAGGAATACCACAATATTTAGTTGTAGTATAAACTCTTTCTTGGTGCTATTTCTCTATTTTAGGTGGCGAATCGAATCCTCTACAATGAATACTAATCTTGACAGTCCTCTCGACAATCAACCCCAGTTGTTTGGACATCCCATGGGACTATATGTACTGTTCTTCACAGAGATGTGGGAGCGGTTTTCTTATTATGGGATGCGGGCACTTTTGGTTCTCTATATGACTACAGAAACAATGGGTACAGATATTAGGGGAGCCGGTCTAGGTTGGTCTGATGGTCAAGCCTTAGCTCTGTATGGATGGTATACGATGCTTGTCTATGTGATGTCTATTCCAGGAGGACTAATCGCTGATCGATTAATAGGTCAGAAGAAAGCTGTTCTTTATGGAGCAATAGTTTTATGTTTTGGCCACCTCGTTTTAGCAGTAGATGCTGTCTGGGCATTTTATACTGGTTTAGGATTAATTATAGCAGGTGTGGGATTGCTAAAGCCAAATATTTCGACTATGGTTGGAGGGCTTTATACTCAAGGCGATGACAGAAGAGATAAAGGCTTTTCAATCTTTTATATTGGTATAAATCTGGGCTCCTTGTTAGCAACCTTATCAGTTGGTCTTGTCGTAAGGAAGTTTGGTTGGCATGCAGGATTCGGTATGGCAGGAATAGCTATGGTACTTGGATTGTTGGTATTCATTTGGGGCAAAAAACATTTAGTACATGTAGGAAATTTTGAACCATCTCAAGATGAAAATGATGTATCAGTTTCAAGATTATTTGGAAATCTTTTTACATCTAAGAAAGAACTGCTAATTACAATCTTTACAGGAATAGTATTCGCCGCATTCTATTTTTTATTTAATATGACCTGGGGATATATTTTGCTATTTACTTTTTTGACCTTAATCGTAGGTCTCCTATTAATGATCTATAAGGATCTTGATAGCCAAATTTATAAAGACCGATTCTTGGTCCTCCTACTTTCATTTATTATGGTGATAATCTTTTGGGGGGCCTTTGAGCAAGCTGGAGGTCTTATGAATTTATACACAGAGGAAAAAACAAATAGGATGCTTTTTGGTTGGGAAGTTCCGACCACAATGTTCCAAAGTTTGAATGCCTTGTTTATTATCCTCTTAGCCACTTCGATTGCAGGTTTTTGGGCGAAGAGAAAACTTAAAAGTAAAGAGGCAACATCCTTATTCAAGATGGCTGTGGGAATCATAATTATGGGATTTGGCTTTTTATTTATGGTATTTGCTGCAAGAGAATTTAATTCTGATGGTAGCTCTAGTATGATGTGGTTAGTGTTAGCATATCTTTTTCATACAATAGGAGAGCTCTGTTTGTCACCAGTTGCACTATCATTTATAACAAAGTTAGCTCCAATAAAGTATGCTTCATTGATGATGGGGGTATATTTTGCGGCTAGTGGACTTGGAAATAAAGTAGCTGGAGTGATAGGAGAACAATCAGAACGCTTTAGCGAATTACAGATATTTACAGGAATTACTTTATTCACTGTAATTGTAGGGGTACTTTTTGTAATACTACTGAAACCACTAAAACGTCTTACGCATGGTGCGGAAGATTTAGTCTTAGACTCCAATCACTAATTTTAAATACAACAAACTTTACGAGAAATGGCAACACATAACGTAGAAATCAAACCAGACATATTAGGGCACCCTTCCCAGCTCTTTGTTCTCTTCTTCACTGAAATGTGGGAAAGATTCTCTTATTATGGGATGAGAGCACTATTGGTGCTTTTCCTTGTAAGTGCATTGGGACTTGGTGGCTGGAATTGGACAAGAGAGGAAGCTCTTGCACTCTATGGTACTTATACTGGACTAGTATACCTTACTCCTATACTTGGAGGATGGCTAGCTGATAAAAAGCTAGGGTATAGGACTGCTGTAGTTGTAGGGGCAATTCTTATGACTTTAGGCCATGCATCGATGGCTCTAGAATTCAATAAGATTTTTCTTTTTATAGGCTTGGCCTTACTGATTATAGGCAATGGCTTTTTCAAGCCCAACATGACGTCCATAATTTCTCAAATGTATAAGAACCATCCCGAAAAGAAAGATGGTGCCTATACTATTTTCTATATGGGAGTAAATGCCGGAGCCTTTCTAGGAATTATGATGTGTGGTTACATGGGAGAAAAAGTAGGATGGAGTTATGGCTTTGGGCTAGCTGGTATCTTTATGTTGCTTGGAATGATCCAATTCTATTTGGCAAAACCACTTTTTGGAACTATTGGTGACAAACCAAATTTTAGCAATTCGAATGACACATTTAACTCAGACGGAGAGTTGGAATTTGAAGGTGATAGATATAATCCTTTTACAAGTTTGGATAAGGCGTTGATAGCTATATCAACAATTATGGGGTTAGTATGGATATTTAATGACCCTATGTCTAAGATAGCCGGAACGAATGTACTCAGTATGGGAGGTAGTGATTTTTCTGGATATTGGATTCTCACGGCAGTCATAGTCTTCTTTGTCCTAGTAGGAACAAGACTGGCCAGATATCCAAAGATAACCAGAGACAGAATGATGGCGATAATTATATTCTGTGTTTTCACAGTATTATTCTGGGCTTCTTTTGAACAAGCAGGTGGTTCTATGACCATTTTTGCCAAGGATTATACTAGTAGAGTTATGTCAGGATCATGGGCAACCATTTTCCTTGTACTCAATATATTGATCACTGTCGTTCCTGTTTTAATTATAACGTATGTTCTCTACCTTCTTTTTAAGAAGACCTATGGTCAGATAAGTCTTTCTAATATTGTACTTGGGATTAGTTTCCTTATGATTTGGGCGATTATTGTGTGGATGATTAATAGAGACTTGAATTCTAATTCGTATATCCTAGAATTTCAGAATGCTGGTGAAGCACAAACGACTAAGATTATAGAAC
>CAYNJK010000070.1:0-11205 GCA_964397575.1 uncultured Saprospiraceae bacterium | reverse complement strand
TTAATAGAGATGGCGCAATCCAACTTGAATCCACAAATGCCATTTGTCCTGTGAATGGAATTGCAGAAGTTACATTCACTGTCTCCGCGTCAAGAGAATTATCTATTCCTGCCGGCACTTCAATTATGTTTTATCACAACAATCCTACTCTATTTGGTGCAACTCCAATAACTGATTTTATAATACCTTGTGCCATACAAGCAGGCGACATTGAATCTTTTACAATAAAATTGCCTATTGAGAATGCTACTAAACTTTTTGCCTTACTCAATGATGACGGCAGTCTCACACCTCCCTTGCAATTTCCTATAACAGAATTAGAAGAAATAGCTTATTCCAACAATATCGATAGCATGGATATCTGTATAGGCAATTTCCCAACTCTACAAGCATTAAAATACACAACAACACCTGGACCATTCTGCGAAGAACTTGCTTCGTACACAATTGACATCTGTAACATAAGCGCTTTTGATGCTACAGGAGTTACAGCAGTAGATGATCCGCCGCCAGGTGCTATCTTAATTGGTCTCACTGTAATAGATAACGGCTGTTCCATCGAAAATAGTAATACATACAATATTCCTGCAGGCTGCTGTGTAAGTCTTTCTTTGACCTATGATATCACAAATGTATCAGAAGGATATTATGGAATACAAAGTGTAAATATCGATGGTCCTTCAAATCAAGTCTATATAGACTACGATGGATCGCAAAGTAGTACAGAAGATATAATTGTAGAACGTATAACTTGTGGGACTGCAAACATTAGTTTTTCGAAAGCAGTTGATACACTTTCGATTTGTGAAGATGGTTTTCTAAGCTACACCTTCACTATAGAAAACGAATCTACACATACTTTACAAGGCATAAACTTCACTGACATTCTACCTCAACCTATGGAGTGGGTTTTTCGACCGTATGCCCTTGAGGGTTTAAGAATAAGTCCGATCAATCTGTCAGGAAATATTGCAAACTTTGTAATAGACGAAATAGATGCTGAATCAACTGTTAGTTTTAAGATAGACGCATACACAGGAGACTGGCCTGCAGATGGGGTTGTCAATAATTCAGCGACTTTGGATAATGTTTTAGATTTTAACTCAGGAGGATTTCAGTCTTTAGTTTCTAATGTGGTCAGCACTGACATTATAGCTAATGTAGATATCTTAGATTTAGATACGATAATCATCAGTGCTAATATCAACAAAATTGATGTTAGCTCGACAAGTTTTTCAAATATCGCGACTGTTTCTTGGACAACTGGTGGAGATGGGTTCTTTGAGGATGCCTCTTTATATAGCACCAGTTACACCTTAGGGTCAGAGGATAAATTAGATACAATAATTTCTTTATTTATCTCAGCTCAGTCTAGTTGTGAAGAAATAGGAACGCCTCTTATAATAATACGTGAATGCAGCTTAGAAATAGACTCTCTTCCTAACTTCAGAATCTGTGCAAACGATACCCTATCCACTGTCCTATCTTGGTCTGGTGGCATAGGCCCCTACACCTTAACCAACATCAATGAAGACCTTGGTCAAGCAACTAGCTATGACTTAGCTGAGCTTACACCTGGAACGTATACTTATACACTGCAAGATGCAATGGGCTGTGAGGCAGAAACGGAAATAACGGTAGAGGCCTTCCCTGCCATAAGTGTTGTATCTTCTGCCACTGATGACCACTGCGAACTTAATGATGGTACTGTCAACTTAAGACTAAGAAATGGCTCAGCACCCTACACCGTCTCTGAAAGTCAAGTCTGGACTGACATCACCGATGAAATAGAAATACAAGATCTTTCTGCTGGCAGCTATACTTTCGAAATCACCGACAGCAACGCTTGTACTGCTGAAGAAACCGTAACTATCAATGCCTTCGAAGGCATTTCAATATCGGAAACTATTAATCAGCCAGCATGTGGCGAACTGACTGGCTCTATAGATATCTCTTGGACAACGGATAACCCTACAGGTCATATACTACATGGTGACACCATATTATTTAATGTTACGTCACCAACCACAATATCTAATTTACCAATTGGTACTTATACCTATTATATCAATGATCCATTCACTTGCATAGATTCTGTAAACTTTGAAATAAGGGCTACCGAGGCACCAATGGCAGATACTCTTGTACGCTGTATCGATCAAGACTTCTATCAAGTTCTCCTAACAACTGGTGACCATCTTATAGAATCAGATTTAGGCTTGGCCATAGAACAAACTGCGCAAGATGCATATGAGATAAATAATATTCCCATTACAGAGTCCATAAATATTACCATCACAAATCAGACGAGCGGCTGTGACACAAACTTTTCTATTCGTGGCCCAGACTGTACTTGCACCGCCATTGCTGCTACTGCCGGTGATCAGACTATTTCTTGTTATGACGAGACGATTATCCTAGACGCAAGCGCATCTAGTCAAGGTGGAGACTACGAAGTTTCATGGCTCAATGAAGCGGGTACTGTTGTCAGTACTGATTATTTTTATGAAGCCACCACCGCAGGCACCTACACCTTCGAAGTAAAGGATAATATATTTGACTGTGCAGTTTCAGAAACGATTACTGTTGCAGATATCAGAAATGAACCGCTAGCTGATTTCTATCATGAAGGCCAATTGATTAGCAATCCATCCACGACACCAGAACTTACCTGCGACCTTAGCTCATTAGATCTTTACACTGAGGTTGAAGACAATACCATTTACACTTGGCAACAAAGTAGTAACAACCGAGAAGAAACTGGCTCGGAGTTTTCAGTTTCCAGAACAGGCGCAGTAGTATTAACTGCATTAGATACTTTGACAGGATGTAGTGAAGAAGCACAAATAATAATAGCCGCCGACACTTTGCATCCTGCAATATTATTTGGCGATATAGATACACTTAGCTGTGATGTGAAAGTAATCGTAGTAGACGCAAGCCAATCGCAATTATTTTTTATCGGTACTGACTACGAATTAGTATGGTATGATAGCACGTTTACTGAGATCAAAGATGACCAAATCAACTTAGATGTTTATTTTCCTGGCCAATATTACTTTGAGGTAACGAACCCTATAAATGGCTGCTCGGACTTAGATAGTATTATCATTTCTGGCAATTTCGAAAAACCCGACATAGCGCTCCCTACTAATCAGCATCTAAGTTGTACAGAAGAGTTTATCTCACTTACACCAGAATTGCTCAGCCCAGGAAATCATAGTTACAATTGGATCTTTCAAGAAAATACTATAAGTACTGAGCTCCTTGCCTCTGTATCTGAACCAGGGGAATATAAGTTGTGCTCTACAAATATTGCATCAGGTTGTGTAACTCAAGATACTATGACAGTGCTGCCGATTGTAGATATAGAAGCAGCCCTTATCACCAGCACCGATCCTTCCTGTGCGGAAGAGACATCTGGCGAGATAGTTGTACAGGAAATAATAGGTGGCACACCTGACTATAGCTTTCTTTTAGATGATAGTCCTGTCAGCAAAAGCGACTTGTCCAACTTACAAGGTGGGAGCTACAAGCTGACGATAAGAGACGACTTGGGCTGCACCTTAGATACGGTGATAAATTTAGTAGAGCCAACTGCTATTGTTTTGGAAGCAGAGCAAACTAATCTGACAGTTGCTGTGGGTTCTGATGTAGACGTCATACTAAGTACGAATCTAGACATAGAGAGCATAGACACTATAATTTGGAGCCCGTCTATTCCTTGTGACAATTGCCTAGAACTCAGTCTCGAAAATGTAACTGAAAATCAGAATTATCTCATAACCATAATAGATATAGATGGCTGTCAAGAAACTTTAGAGCTTCAAGTTTCTGCGGAAGACATTCTTAGAATCTATATGCCTAATATCATCAGTGGAACAGAACAAGGTGACAATATCTTCTATCCACAGTCCGGCAATGAAGAATTAATTATAGAAGAACTGGTCATATATGATCGGTGGGGTAATCTTGTTTTTAGAAATGAAGAATTTCTTGTGAATGAGCCAAGATCAGGTTGGGATGGGACTATCTCTGGAAAAAAAGCGCAATCAGGAGTTTACGTCTATACGATGCGCATTCGTGATGGTAACGCTTTAGAATTTGTGCACGGAAATCTGACACTGATCCGATAGATAAAAGTGCAAAATGACTATACGACATAAGCGTGAAAAAGTTCTTTAAGCGTTTCTTTATAAATCTTATGCTCCCCGTCAAAAGCAAGTATTTCCATATCCAAAGCATTTTTGGAAACAATAGATTTCAGCATAGCTATTCTCTCTTCAGAAATAAACTTATCGCCCTTACCATAGGTATAGACTTTCTTTATATCATTGAGAATGGTCTTGGACTCTTTAAGGTTTATATCTTCAGGTATCCAGCAAGAGTAGCCCAGCAAAACATCAGCATCGATTTGTTCTCTGTGCAACCATCTGAATAAGGTTGTGCCACCTTGAGAAAAACCAAACAAGATCCTCTTTGCCTGAGATACTTTGGCACTTTCCTGCTTATATAAAGTAGAGAGGTACACAGAAAAATCATGGATTTCTTTGAGCCTATCCCGCTTAGTCATCCAGGTAGCCACTACAGCTCCGCCAAAGCCCTCACTGTACAATTTATGCATTCCTTCAGGAGCCACTATATAATGTTCTTCCGGATTAAATTCCGAAAACTTATAGACTATCTGCTCACAGACCATCTTTGAACCATGTAGACAAAACCAAAAATACTTTGTATTAGGACCTGGTTTGCCATAGGTTGCAAACCGTGTAGTTTTAGGAGTAGTAATATAATTCGTACTTATTTCCATGCGGACAAGTTAGAAATTATTAGTTTAAGGTTGTAAAACCATACCAACTATGAACCCCTTTTTTTCAAAAGTTAGCTTAATCTTATTTATAGCTTGTCTGACACTAATTCAATGTAGTACTAAAGACAATTCTAAAAGAAGCATTGCAGACCCTAGCATAGGCCAAAATCGGCCTATGGAACCCTGGGTATTCAGGTCAGTACTGGATAAGAAACCTAGGATGTTGACTCTAGCCATGAACAAAGACTTGTTTATCGCCTATGACACAAAGAGAGGTTCACTATATAAAGCATGGAAAGGAGATGTCGATCTGGATGGTGCGGTGTACACAACCTATCATGGCCCTCAGCCCACTTCTATAGGAGATGATTATTTTATCAATGAGTATCCTGACCCCTGGACAGTTTACGCCGATGGAAAACTAATCACTTCGGAACTTGCATATGGTGGACACAAATTTGATGATGGTGAAGTCACTCTAATGTACTCCCTGAAAGTTGGTGACCAAGTTATTCAAATAGAAGAAGCGCCGAGATTTAGAAAAACCGGTGCAGGGTTCAATGTCTTTGAAAGACGATTTACAGTAAAAGACATACCCGAAAGCTATGACCTTATCTTACAAACCAACTACGGCTCCTTACTAGACGGCAATCAGAGTATGAAAACCAATGGTCAGTGGTATAAGGGAGCGGAAGTACCTAAAGACAATTTGAAATTAAATAAAAATGAAACTACCACTCTGACACTTATGCTTGGTAGCCCCACACTGGTCAATAACAAACCAGTTGTCAACAATAAACTATCAGCCGCCCAAAAATTAATCAATGCCAATGACTGTAGAAGTTGTCACAATGAAAAAGTAAAAACAGTAGGCCCTTCCTACAAAGCAATAGCAGAAAAATATCCTAATACGGCAGCCAACATAGCCATGCTAGCAGGGAAAATAAAACATGGAAGTAAAGGCGTATGGGGTGAATCTGTTATGACAGCACATCCTGAAATATCTGAAGCAGACCTGGAAACCATGATGCAATATATTATGGATCTGGATGCGAAAGAGGAAGCCATCAAGGCCAATCTCCTCAGCAACAATCCTATCAGTGTCGCAGAACTGAGAACAGCAGACAAGTCTGTCACTAGATCTGACCTTAGCCCAGGCTTAGTAACGGACATCTATACCTTTGAAGGAGATAAAAACTATCTCACGGAATTAACTTTTGATAAAGTGGAAGCTACAGACATCCTAGACAGAGTGGATATGACTTCTTCTGACTTTGGAGCTTACCAAGAAAAATTTGCTTTCATAATTACTGGATATCTTAAAGTAGACCAGAGCAAAAGAGTCATTCTAAGGATCGCGAGCGATGATGGCTCCAAACTGTACCTTGGTGACGAACTTATCATCGATAACGATGGCCTTCATGGGACGCAAGCCAGAGATGCAAAAGTCGCCCTTGAGACGGGTTTTCATCCATTCAAAATAGAATTCTTTGAGAATGGAGGCGGACAATCTTTATTCTTCCAGTGGCGTACAGAAGAGTCAGGAGAATTTGTTTCAGTTCCATCTACTGCCCTATTCCATAAGACCAGATCAGATATAGAAAAAGGAAAAGTGTTTGCAGCACAATCTTCGCAACCTGGAGATGGTATTGCCTTAGCAGGTGTACATCCAAGTTATACTATCAGCCAAGCCCGTCCAGATGACTTCGAGCCTAAAGTAGGTGGGCTAGACTTCCTTTCTGACGGAAGAGCTGTCGTTAGTACCTGGGATGCCCTTGGGGCCGTCTACCTTGTAGATGGTGTCTCCAGCGGCAAGCCAGAAAAAATGAAAGCTAAGAGAATTGCCAGTGGACTTGCAGAGCCACTAGGTGTGAAAGTTGTAAATGATGTGATCTACATTATGCAAAAACAAGAAATGACCAAGTTGGTAGATTCTAATGGCGATGACTATATAGACGAGTATCAGGTATTATCCAATGACTGGGATGTCACAGCCAATTTTCACGAATTCGGCTTTGGGCTAGATTACAAAGACGGACATTTCTATGCCACCTTGGCTACTGGCATACAACCAGGTGGGGCCAGTGCACTGAACCAACCCAAACACAGAGGCTCTGTAATAAAAGTTGCTGAAGACAATGGTGCAACAGAAATCGTTGCCAACGGACTCCGAACACCTAACGGTGTAGGTGTAGGCACCGACAATGAAATCTTTGTTGCAGATAATGAAGGAGACTGGCTGCCATCGAGTAAGATTGTGCATGTTACGAAAGATGCCTGGTTTGGTTCTCGATCTGTGGACTTCGATGGCACAGCAGGACTAAAAGAAAAGAAACCTGTTGTCTGGTTGCCACAGAATGAAATAGGCAACTCCCCTACCTCACCTACCTACATCAATGATGGGCCTTACAAAGGACAGATGCTGCATGGGGAAGTTACTCACGGTGGTGTCAAAAGAGTCTTTGTAGAAAAAGTAAACGGTGAATACCAAGGCTGTGTATTCAGATTTAGTCAAGGCATAGAAGCTGGTGTCAATAGATTGCGCTGGGGACCTGACGGTGCCTTATATGTGGGCGGAGTAGGCTCCACTGGCAACTGGGCTCAAGATAGAAAGCTATGGTTCGGATTGCAAAGGCTAGAATACAACAGGAAATCCACCTTCGAAATGCTGTCTGTAAGCGCAAGAAGCAATGGCATAGAAATAGAATTTACCGAAGCACTAGCAGATTCTATAGGCAATAATCCTGGTGATTACGAAGTCAAGCAATGGTACTACCTGCCCACAGAAAACTATGGCGGCCCTAAATTGGATGAACAACCCATAGACATCTATTCAGTTATTGTTTCCGATGACAGAAAAAAAGTCTTCTTACAACTGAAGGACATGAAAGAAAATCATCTCATTTATGTGCACCTAGACAAAGATTTTAAAAGCAATAAAGATCAAAGCCTTTGGACCACAGAAGGCTGGTATACCATGAACAATATACCTAAAGATCTACCTGGCCCCACTCCTGTACAAGACGCAACTATGAATGTGCTTACAGAACAAGAAAAGACAGAAGGCTGGAAACTCCTCTTTGATGGTAAGACAACAAAAGGATGGAGAAACTTTAATAAGGAAGGTGTCGGCAGTAGTTGGAAAGTAATTAATGGCGAACTAACCCTTCTTGTAACCAAAAGACCTGACGGTGCCTGGCAAGCCGCTGATGGAGGAGATATAATTACAGAAGATACTTATGAAAATTATGAGCTAAAGCTAGAATGGAAAGTAGCTGATTGTGGCAACAGTGGCCTAATCTACAATGTACATGAAGGCGGTGGCTTTGATTATGTCTGGCAGACAGGACCTGAAATGCAGATACTGGATAATAAATGCCATCCTGATGCAACTATTAAGACCCATAGAGCAGGAGACCTTTACGATATGATCTCCTGTTCTGAAGAAACCGTCAAACCTTCCAACAACTGGAACCAAGTCAGACTGGTAGTTAACAAGGGTAAAGTAGAGCACTGGCTTAATGGAACCAAGGTTGTTAGCTTTGAAATGTTTACACCAAAATGGGCAGAAATGATCGCTAATAGTAAGTTCAGTTCCATGGAAGGTTTTGGCACCTACAGGCGAGGTCACATATCTCTGCAGGACCATGGAGACAGAGTTGCATTTAGAAATATTAAGATTAGAGCACTATAATTGTCTTTTTTAAGCCAATAAGCTGAGCTTTTGCTTCTGTTCTTATCCCGAATACCATTTATATTTACATCTAGATGCGTAGAAAATCGATTTATTTAGCCTGTATCAGCCTAAGTTTTATACTATTATCACTGGATAAAGGTAAGCCGCCGCCTATGCCGTTGGCACCCTATCTCAATGGGATTTTTACAGAAACAGCGCCTGGTGAAGTGGGTTCTTGGGAGGTCGTAGATGCCTATCCTGATATAAGGCTGCCATCACCACTTAGGATTATTCCTTTCCAGGGGGAGGATAGTCATCTGGTTTTAAGTAAACTGGGCTTGGTATATGAAGTAGATTTTTCGACTCAGGAAAGCAGAGTCATACTTGATATTACAGACAGATCTTTCAAGCTGGGAGAGGCTGGCACAACCAGTATTGTTCTGCATCCAGATTTTGGCAATGCTGCAGCACCAGACAAGCAAGTAATGTTTGTCTTCTACAGACATAAACCTAACCCAGACGACTGGTCTGAACTAGGCTTCAATAGACTATCCAAGTTTAGCTATAACTCCCTGACAAGAACATTCGACCCATCTAGCGAAGAAATACTTATCCAGCAGTATGACAGAGCAACCTGGCACAATGGTGGTGGTATGTTTTTCGGACCAGATGGGTTCCTTTATGTTTCACTAGGTGATGAAGGATTTGAAGAGCATCAGATGACTTCCACACAGAGATTGGACTTGAGCTTATTCAGTGGTATTATCAGAATAGATGTAGATAACGATCCGACCAGAAGCCATCCTATACGTAGACAACCTAATGCTATCTGGGAATCTGAGTGGAAATCCACAGACTTTGAAGACAATTATAGTCAAGGGTATTCTATACCAAACGATAATCCATGGCTCAGCCCTGATGGCAGTCACTTAGAAGAATTCTATGCAATAGGTGTCCGGAGTCCTTACTCCACTTACTATGATACTATGGAAGACGAAATCTGGTTGCTCGATGTAGGATCAGACAAAAGAGAGGAAATCAACAAGGTCTCTAGAGGAGACAATCTACAGTGGCCGTACAAAGAAGGAGAATTGGATTCTGACATTCATACCAAACCAGCTGATATAATAGGCAATGAAAAAGCGCCTCTATTCTACTATGACAGATCAGTAGGAAGTGCAGTAATCGGTGGAGGTATATACAGAGGCTCTACCTTCCCTTCACTGTTCGGCAAGTTTATCATGGCCGATTTTATTCAAAATAAAATTATGGCCATCAGCGCTGTAGCAGGTCAAGCCTCTGAATTGGAAATTCTGATACCTAAAATAACCTCTTTCGGAATAGACTTACCAGAAAAACCTGGGACCTCAGGGGTACACATAATGGACAATGGCGACATACTTTTCTCTGTAATAGGTGAAGACCATACCCAGCTAGGAAAGATTCTAAAACTAAAGCAAAATGTTATCTTACCTGATCCGCCAGCTAAGTTGTCGGAGTTAGGTGTTTTCAGAGACATGGAAACTTTGGAAACAGAGGATGGCATAATTCCTTATTCTGTAAATGCACCACTGTGGTCAGATAGAGCCATAAAGTACAGATGGATGTCTATTCCTTCCGAAGCTGGAAGTGCAGAACAACAGCAAATTCTATTTAATGGTAACGAAAGCTGGACCTTCCCTGAAGGCAGTGTATTCATCAAACACTTCGAATTGCCACTGTCAACAGATGACTCCGGACCTACAGCCAGATTAGAAACAAGATTCTTTATTGTAGGAACAAACGGTGTCGGCTATGGTCTGACTTATCAATGGAATGAAGACGGCACTGATGCCACCTTACTCACAGTGGGTGACCAGAGACAGTTTGACATCACAGAAGGTGGTCAGTTTGCTTATACACAAACTTGGGACTACCCTTCCCGAGACCAATGTCTCAGTTGTCATAACAACAATGCAAATTATGTTCTTGGTGTCAATACGCATCAGCTTAATGGCTCTCAGTTCTATCACGATCTAGGACTGGAAATGAATCAGCTAGAATACCTGTCAGACAATAGCATTCTAAATGTCAATATTAACGATCCGTCCATTTTTCCTAAGTCTTACAATCTTAATGAAGAAGACATAGACTTAGAACTGAGAATAAGATCTTACCTTGATTCTAATTGCGCCAGTTGTCATAGACTAGGTGGCATCCCAGATGTAAGCATGGACCTTAGAAGAACCATTCCACTAGGCTTTACTGGTACAATAAATGCACCAACGCAAAGCTTAGCTTCAGACCAAGCCCGCGTAATTATACAGCCTGGTGATCATAGTGTCTCTGAGTTTTGGATAAGAGATGACAGCGAAAGTGAAAACATGATGCCACCACTAGCAAGAAATCTACGTGACGAACAATACGTCGCCCTACTTGCCGAATGGATAGATGGGCTGCCTGAGGATGCAGGTGTTGTAAATGAATTTATTGTTTTCCCTAATCCAAGTAACGGCAACTTTCTTATCAGAATCAGTGACGAGTGGCAAGAAATGACAACTGTGATTGTTTATTCAGTTACAGGAGAACGTATGTTTGAAGCTGATTATGCAGAAAGAACTATAAGCCTGCAGTTGTCAAATCTATCATCTGGAACTTACATACTACACGTAAAGTCTGGCGAGCAAGAAATAATCGATAAATTAGTTATCCAATAACTTTTATTGAATAAAATTAGAGT
>CAYNJK010000069.1:0-11263 GCA_964397575.1 uncultured Saprospiraceae bacterium | reverse complement strand
GGTCATATATCCTCTGAATAGCTGAAAATTCGATTATTTAATGATTTATTAGATTAGAAAGTTCCAATTTCAAAAACAGATATCCCATTTTAGCTATCTTTAGTAATTGTATTTTATACACCAAGTACATAAAACAATAGAATATTGGGTAAAATAAAGATCATCGACCGTCAGAAAACAAAGATTGTAGCAACTATAGGGCCTGCCAGTAGCAGCAAGGAAAATCTTCTTAAGTTAGTAAAAGCTGGAGCAGATATATTCAGACTTAATTTCTCACATGGTACGCATGATGACCATCAGAAAGTCGTAGACAGGATTACTGCTATTATAGAAGAGTATGATGTGCCTATCGGTATACTTGCAGATCTCCAAGGTCCAAAAATTAGAGTTGGAGAAATAGAAAACGGAAAGCTTGAGCTTATCCAAGGTGATATATTGACTTTTGTCAATGAGCCATGCATAGGAAACAGGAGCAAAATCTATATGAGCTATGAAGGTTTCCCTACAGATGTAAAAGTAGGCGAAAAGGTACTAGTCGACGATGGGAAATTGGTACTCGAGGTAATAGAAACCAATAAAAAAGATACTGTCAAGCTAAAAGTGCTTTTCGGAACCAATATTGCCTCAAAAAAAGGTGTCAATCTTCCAGATACCAAGATTTCTCAGCCATCTCTTACTCCTAAAGATGTCAAAGATCTTAAGTACATACTTACGCTACCAGTCAATTGGATAGCACTGAGTTTTGTACGTCATGCAACAGATATCACAGAGCTTCAGAAAATTATCAAGGAAAATAACCACTACGCCAAGGTCATTGCCAAAATAGAAAAACCTGAGGCAGTCAAAAATATCAAGCAAATCATCAAAGTGTCTGATGGTATTATGGTTGCAAGAGGAGACCTCGGTGTAGAAGTACCTATGGAAATGCTGCCGGCAATCCAAAAAGACATAATCAGAAGATGTATCCAGAAAGCTAAGCCAGTTATCGTAGCCACACAGATGATGGAGAGCATGATAGACAATCCCAGCCCTTCCAGAGCTGAAATATCAGATGTCGCTAATGCCGTACTAGATGGTGCTGATGCGGTAATGCTCAGTGGCGAAACATCTGTAGGTAAGCATCCGGCCTTGGTTGTAGAAGCCATGAATAAGATCATTGGAGAAGCAGAAAAACACTACGAACTGATAGGAAAAAGACCAAAACCTAATAAAGATTCTGACACTTTCCATAGTGATACCATCTGTATTACGGCTTCCAAAATTGCTGAAGACATCAAAGCCAAAGCACTAATAGGTATTACCGTTTCAGGCTATACCGCCTTCCGAGTCTCGAGTTACAGGCCTAAAACCAACATTTACATTTTTACCTCAGTCCGACCTATGATAGGCACAATGAACCTTATCTGGGGGGTGAAGGCCTTCTTTTACAATGAATTTTCTTCTACCGACAAGACCATAGAGGATCTTTGTGAAATTTTAAAGCAAAAAAAGTTGTTAAAGGAGGGGGATGTCATTGTCAACACAGCATCTATGCCGTTACAAAAGAGGTTTAGGACCAATACGGTAAAGATTACTATAGTTGATTAATTCCTTAAATTTGTAACTTTTTGAGTACCAATGGAGTACTCCTATTTTAATAGATAAGAATGAAACAGCTATTAGCTTCGTGCTATGTAGGATTATTCTGTCTGATAAGTAGTTATAGCCTCGTGGCACAGCCCGGGATGTACAACGAATCAGATATAGAATTTCAGACCCTTTTTCTGGAGGCACAACATGCAAAACTGACTGGAGATACAGAAGAACAGATAAAACTGCTCAATACTGTAATCAAAAGAGATAAAAACAGCCACGCTGCCTACTTTGAACTAGCCAGAACCTATGATCTCTTGGGCAATGCAGAATTGGCACAAAAAAATGCCGAGAAAGCACATAAGTTGGACAGTGATAATGAGTGGTACCTGCTTATGCTAGCAGAAATCTATGAAGGCAGTGATCAAGTGCAAGCTGCCATAGATACTTATCACAAGATACATGGCATAAATCCAAACAATCCTACCACTTATCATAAGCTAGCTCAACTACAGCTGAGACATAAAAATGTCAAAGATGCTGTAGCAAGTCTGGAGGCCTTACAAAAACTACAAGGCATAGACGAAGAAAGCTCCAGAAGAATCTTTGACATACACAAAGCAGCAGGAAATGAAAAAAAGGCGGTTGCGACACTGGAAAAGCTGATCACTGCGTATCCTGAGAATACACGATATATGGGTAATCTTGCCTCCTACTACGGAGAACTAGGTAAAGAGAAAAAAGCCCTACAAGTTTATGAAGAGATACTGAAAATAGACCCCACAGATTCTAAGGCACTGCGTATCACAAGTAAGTCCACTGCTAGTGGACAAGGCCTCGGTGCAATTACTGGCCTTATAAACAACGTCAATCTTTCTCTGGACGACAAGATACAAGAGCTGATGCCTTATGTCAGTACAATGAATCAAGAGGGTCAAACCACTGCGGAATTAGATGCCATCAGCAGCCAGCTTGTAGACGAGCATCCTGCAGAAGCAAAAGTATATGCACTAAGAGCGGACATTCTCTTTTACCAAGGAAAATTCCAACAAGCTGAAAAGAACTATAAAAAAGCTTTGCAGCTAGATGATGGCAAATACGTATTGTGGCTACAGTACATGCAGACCTTGTGGGAAACAGAAAAATATTCTGCGCTCGCAGACGCATCAGAAGAAGCTATAGACCTTTACCCTAACAAAGTCAGCTCTTTCCTCTATCACTGCCTTGCTCTCAGTAAGACAAATAAAAAAGGAACGGAAGACCTGATTATGGAAGCTGGATTCATTGCTGGCAAAAACGAAACTTTGAAAACTCAGATTGCCATCGTAGACAACTGGCTGAATCTTAACTCAGTAAATAAAGACTTGGTCACAAAAACAGATCTAAAATCACTGAAGGACCCACTTTACCTAGAACTTGCTGGTGATCTGTATGCTGCTATTAAAGATAACGATACAGCAAAACGCTTGTGGAAAGAAGCTATCAAGTTGGGGTCAAACTCAGAAAGGATAAATTCTAAACTCGACATTGAATAAAAGGAGTTATACATTTTTCTACAACCTATGCATTGCATTCAGTGTAGTGCTATTATTTGTTTCGTGTAAAGCAAAGCAACAACTCATTCCAGAACCTACTTCTGAATTGGAAACGCAGGAGATCATAGACCGCTTCTTGGAGCAACCTGACTATGAGTTTGTATCAGGCAAAGCGAAAATAAATGTCGCTTCACCCTATGGGTCTGTTAGAGCTACACTATATCTAAGAACGATCAAAGACAGCGTTATTTGGATGGCTGTAAAAAAACTAAGTGTAGAAGGTGGAAGAGTACTGATTACACCTGACTCTATGTTCTTAATAGTAAGACCTGAGAAAACCTATCAGAAATATGCACTGGCGGATATAAACAAGACTTACGGACTGAATGGAGATTTTTCTTATATCCAAAATCTAATTCTGGGCCTTACTCCTGAAGTAGATACCACACAATTCTGGGAGGTCAATGAAACAGGACAAAAGGTAGAAGTAAAAACCTCTATCAAAAACATCTTGCATAAATTTATCTTAGACCGTGCATCTGGCAATGTAACTAGCGGTACCTTTAGGGATCAGTTTGTTGCAGATGGAGACTGGCAGTATGAGAATTACATATTTTCTATAGACAATACAGCCATACCAGCTAAAAGAATTTATAACATACAACTGGCTGATGAATCTGAAATCCAAACTCTAAAAATCGAATTTTCAGAAATAGAAGTAGATATGCCCAAGTCTATTCGTTTTGAAATCCCAAGCCACTATACAAGAACAAACTAAAAAGCTGCAACGTGCTCAAAACAATTATTTTCTTGGGAAGTCTTGCTTTCTTCAGTGCGAATCTTTCGGCTCAGTTGTCTCGTGAACAATTAGAAAAAGATCGACTAGAAATCATCAGACAGATAGAGAGTTCGCAGAATAAACTGGAAACAGCAAAGACAAATAAAGAATCCTTGTTCTCAGAAATCAATGCTTTGGAAACTCAGATTCTGGCCAGAGAAAAACTGGTCGTTAATCTTCAGCAAGAAACCGTGCTAGTAACTGAAGAAATATCCGCAGACGAAGAAGCTAAAGTAGATCTCAGCATTGCTACAGATAATACTTTAGATGATTATTACGAATTACTTAGAGTTTCATACAGAAATAAACTACTACAGCAAAATGCTTCAGCTATCTGGAGTTCGGAGAAAATCTTGGAAGCCCTTACGAAGTTTCGCATTTTCAAGACCTATGAAAACATGCTTACAAGTAAGGGACTTGTAGTCCAGCAAATGGATGAAGAAAGCCTTGCCCTCACTGATAATATTCAAAAGAATACAGTCTCACAATCCAATCTGCTTGAGCAAGAAAAAGTAAATCTTAGTGATCTGAAACTTAAAAAAGCTGCACTTATAGAAAAAGCAAAATCTCTTACTTACCAAGAAAGAAGTATCCAGAACCAACTATCTAAACAAAGGAACGAAAGGGAACGATTTAACCAAGAAATAGAACGTACCATAAGAACCGCAACTAGCAACTATGTTGCACCTGCTGTGACAAAGGACTCAGAAGAAACAACTGTAGCTTACAGTAAGCGTCTGGAATCAAAAAAAGGTTTTCTGGCTTGGCCTATGACTAACCCCAAAGTTGTCAAAAGATATGGGCCACAGCCGCACCCTAGCATTTCCGGAATATCTATAAATAGTAATGGCATAGATGTCAGTTCTGCATCTGCAGAGGTAACTGCCATTTTTGCTGGGGAAGTTATCAGTGCTACTACCATAGATGGTCAGGGGCCAACAGTTATCATACAGCATGATAACAACTATTATACTGTCTATTCCAATCTTTCCGCCAGTTCGGTCAGCGAAGGACAACAATTGTCTCAGGGCCAGCAGCTCGGCACAGCACAAACCGTGTCTAATGGTAAGGCTCAGATGCATTTTGAGATATGGCAGGGCGAGAAAACACTTAATCCTAATCACTGGCTAAAGAACAACTAAGTCAGCATCCATTAACCAAAAAAATGCAAAGCGTATGAGTGACCAGTGGAAAGTAGGTAAGAAAAAAACTAAAGGCTTAAAAAAACAAACAGAGAAAGCCGTACTGATAGGTCTCGTAACTGGTAGACAGTCAGAAGAACAGGTCAAAGAGTATCTGGACGAACTCGAATTCCTGGCCGCTACGGCAGGCGCACAAACAGAAAAAATCTTTATCCAAAAACTAGACAACCCCAATGTCCGTACATATATAGGAAAAGGTAAGCTAGAAGAAGTAGCAGACTACTGTGAACGGAAAGATATAGACTTAGTCATCTTTGACGATGACCTGACTGGCAAGCAAACAAACATTCTAGAACAAGAACTGAAAAGAAAAATAATAGATAGATCTTCTTTAATCTTGGACATCTTCGCAAGCCGTGCACAGACAGCACAAGCTAGGACACAGGTAGAACTTGCGCAAATGCAATACTTGCTACCTAGGCTCCGAGGCTTATGGACTCACCTCGAAAGACAACGTGGGGGTATCGGGATGAGAGGGCCAGGTGAGATGGAAATAGAAACAGATAGAAGAATTATCCGTGATAAAATATCCCAACTTAAAAAACGCTTAGAAAAAATAGACCTCCAAAATCAGACGCAGAGAAAGAATAGAGGACAACTGATACGAGTTGCCCTTGTAGGTTATACCAATGTGGGTAAATCCACCATTATGAATCTGTTGTCAAAATCAGAAGTCTTCGCCGAAAACAAACTCTTTGCTACACTGGATACCACTGTACGTAAGGTGGTCTTTGGCAGTATGCCTTTTCTGTTGTCTGACACTGTAGGTTTTATAAGAAAGCTACCACACCATCTTGTAGAGAGTTTCAAATCTACTCTAGACGAAGTCCGAGAAAGCGATATTCTTGTACACGTCGTAGATGTTGCTCATCCACAGTACGAAGACCATATCAAAACTGTAAATACAACTTTGAAAGATCTGGGCTGCGAAGAAAAACCTACTCTAATGGTTTTCAATAAGCTAGACCTATATAGAAAAAGATATTTTGATGAGTTACTAGATCAGGAGACCAAGGATGAGATCTTAGAAGAGACACAGAAGAGACTTACTAACACTTACGATACTAAGACCATCTTTATGTCCGCCTTGGTGAAAGAAAATTTAATGGAGTTCAGAGGAATGCTAGAAGAAATGGTAAAAGAGCATTACGAGATCAGGTATCCTTATCAGACGAAGACTTGGTGATAGTTACACCGTTATCCCTTTTTGCTTGTTTTGGTATTTTGCTTGATAAAATCTTCGTCCCACTCCGCTAATTCTTTTGTGTCGAATATTTCAGGTCCGCCTTCGCCATAAAAGATACGATAACTGCCATCAGGCTTTATTACAAGCCAATTGGAACAAGTGACATATTCATTAAAAAACAAATTCGTCAGTAGTCCTAAAGAATCGTAATTGCACTCTAGTACTTGCTCATCAAACTGTATTTTGTTATTTGCGATACTATAGTAATTATGTTTACGACGCTTTTTTAGTTTAGCCCAGTGAGCGGCATGATAAAATAAAGTACAATTTTCAGAAGGACTTAATTCTTGGAAAAAACCTATCATGATAGGCTTAGTACCATCCATTTTTAGGCCAGTAGAAGATTCAATGTCAACTAAAAAATCACTGAATTCAGCAGAGGATAATTGTCCGAATTTCTGCCGACAGAATAGCCTTGATTCATAATAAGTCTCGTATTCTATGTTACGATCTATCACATAATAATAATCTGCCAGGGCTGCGAATTTCCTTTTAGAGATACGATTCCCTTCCACATCATAGTAAACCCTTCGCTTTTTTGTAGATATGTAGTCATATCGTATTTGACTTATATCTATTATACTTTCTTCTTTGGGTTCAAAATCTGAATTGAGCTCAGGATCTATGTTCAGATCTGAAGTCTTACTATGTTCAGTTGTTTTACTAGTTGTATAACAACTTATAGTAAATAGACTTGTGCAAATCAGCACCAGAGGTAGAGCAAACTTTATGAAACTTCTGTTACTTCTCTTCATCAGACGATTATGAATAGTAGTCTAAATATACAACATTAATATACAGCGACTCTTCTGAACTACTACTTATCCAGTTGTGATTACTTAGCATGTAAGAAAGTAAAGAATTTGAAAAGGTGTTGTAAGGGTTGTAAAAACTTTAAAGCTGTATCTTGCTTCCATGAACTTGGCTAAAAATATTTTAGTTACTCTATTGAGTCTGGTTTTACTAGGAATAGTTATAGCATATTACAAGCCTGCCTTGCTTAAAAGCAGAGAATTTCTTTTAGGCTTTGCGACATTCTTTGGCCTATGGCTGATTGTGTCATTAATTCTAAGACTTATAAAACCCAAAAACAAGAGAACAGAAAAAAGCACTGCGGCATACCCAATTTTACTTTCTATTTCTTTTCTGCTTTTATTTATAGCCAACAAAAGTTTTCTAAAAGAAAAAAGAAACATAGCACAACAGGAACTTCTAGTAGCTTTGACAAACAACCAACTGCTAGTACAACAAAATGCAGAGCTCACTAAGCATCATACAGAATTAATAACAAGAATAACCAAGGAAGCAATAGCTTCCCCCGATAGAGTTCTAAGCGAAGGAAGTATTTCTCAGATTGCCAACCTCAGTAAGAATTATGAGCCCTATTTTCTAGAACCGACAGACAGTATTCCACAACTGGAAAGTCCTGAACGCGGGTTTCTTCTAAAATCGATTATAGGACTGAGGTTGGATGCTACAACACAAAGAAAAATTAATCAATCTGCAGATTTTAGTTATGCTAAACTAGATAAAGAAGATTTATCAGGCTTAGATTTATCCTACATTAATCTAGAAGGAGCACAACTTAAAGAGGCAAACCTCAGTACTTGTAATCTTGCTCATGCCAAACTACAAAACAGCTATCTGTGGGGAAGCGAACTCTCCAATACTGCACTAGACAGTGCTAACTTCAATAGAGCGAACTTGGCGTGGTCAAATTTAGATTCTTGCACTTTGGTAGCTGCAAATTTTGGTAGTGCCGATCTGAGCAATACAAAGTTAAGAGATGCAGACTTAAGTAATGCTAACTTTACATCAGCTAATCTCAATACAGCATTTCTCAACAATTCTAGTCTGAGCAAAAGCAATTTTTTTGGAGCTGACTTAAGCGGTGTAACTTTAGCTAATTGCAATCTTTATAGCACAAATTTTCGCCATACCAATCTTAATGACACTAAAGCTACAAAAGCAAAATTTACAAAAACGTTTTTGCAAAGAGCGACAATAAATCGAATGGACCTTACAGCTGCTTCTATAGATTCCATTACAGTAGTAGGTAAAAATTGGCTTTCACAACTAAATGAACTATCCGTAAAAGGAACTGAAGATTTAGAGCTAAATTTTATACTGACTCCACACAAGACCGTTGAAGATTACTTTATTGTCCATAAGATCACAGGCTCTAATAAGAACTAATATCAAACATTACAGCATTTACCTTATCAGTAAATCTTATAACTTCTATCTCTGAGGATCTAAAAGGTTCGAATGCAATCCCAAAAGATGCAGCAGCATAACTCTGTGCTTAATTTAGGAAAGCTGTCATCAAAGCGTAATCCCAATTTGCATTACGATTTAATTGATACTTAGTTTTCATCTGCTTACCAAACTCTTGACCAAATTCATTATTGAGTAAGTCCACATAATTATCTACAACACCATTATCTAGATCCTCTAATTGCTTTTGAGAAAAATTACCATTGACCAATTCAGGTATTCTTGCGAGTTCGTGTGAGTCAGCTATAAAATCAGCCAGTCTCTCAGAAAAAAGTGCTGTGATTACTGCCTGACTCAGAAAGTGATTGAAGGTATTGACAAAACCCTTTTCAGTAAAATGATTCTTGTATTGTATGCCAGCATAAAGCCTATCAATGTTATACATCATTTCGTATGCCAGATCATAGAAGGCAACGTCACCTTCTCCAAAAAGAATAGGTTTACGACGAGATAATAAAAAAGCCCGCTGGATATCCTCTCTGTCCAAAGCTAGCATAGGTGCTCTTGTTAGAAGCTTTAATTTAGTAAACATACTGCCTTCATTTGCAGCCTTTATTTCATGTTCTGTAACTCCATCTGTCAAAGTACATGAACTTACTCCGCCCAAACCATGATGAGAAAGTATAACTGAGTTCCGATCATATCTTATATCGACACAGCTTTTTAATTCATCATAAGATCCAAAGCTTGTACCCAGCAACAAAGGTCCTCCATCACAAGCTGCTTTCTTTGTGACAAGAGCTTGATCGACTGGACCTGAGCAAGCAGAAAACAACACCATTAAAAGTATCCATCTCGCCATCTACAACAACTAGTCTAATTTATTAAACTTTATAGGACCACCTATCATCAATTCGCTACTTCGAATATGATAAAAGTCGACCTCTTTAGCTGAGTCATCTATAGTGAAGCTAGAGAACGCCGAATTATGCACATCATCCAACACCATCGCTGGACGATAATCGGATTCCTCTATGCTTAGCTTGATATTCTTCATTATGAGTCCATCTACATGCCTTAGATAAAAACCCCAGGCGGGCAACTCTCCATACATACTAAACTCAGGATAATGCGAACTGTTTTCCGGTATTGCGTCAAGACGATCCAATGGCGCATAGGCCATTGCCTTATGGCCACGACCAGGATAGGAAATAGTAATATTTTCTAACACAAGATTTTCTACAGGATAGCCTGGCATTCCTGTAATCGAAGCTGGAAAAGTATTATGAAAAAATGGTAATGCCGGCCCCCGCATATCATACTCCAAATCTGGCCTTCCCCATGGCACCTCGACAGTAATATTCTTCAGGACGACATTCTTCAAGGTGCCCACTTCTCTTTCTTCCTCCCTGTGCCCTAATTTTATAAAAATAGCATTGCCTGTATTCCTTGCATGAATACTATCTATGTAAATGTTCTCTAAGATGCCTCCATCTACAGACTCTATTGCGATAGCGGAACGATAAGTATCATAGACTTCTATATTCTTGATAATTACATTTCTAAAACCACCTTCTGATTTGGTGCCAAATTTCACAGCACTTGCACTAGAGCGAACTCTGCAATCAGCGACATAAACACTGTCCATCACATAGTCCGTGAAATGTGATTTGAGACAAATACCATCATCAGCCGAATTAATATCACAATTGGTAACTCGGACATTCTTACAATCAGAAATATCTATACCATCATTGTTCCAGAAAGCATCACTATCTACTGTTATATTATCAATTATAAGGTTCTCACACCGGTCATAATGCTGAACCCAACTGGCCGCATCTTTAAGTGTCACATCCTGAATGCGAATCCCTTTGCACTTAACAAAAACGATAAGCATAGATCGCATATAAAATCTAGGTCTTTTTTCGACATGGTTGTATCTGATACTATCTATCAATCCTGCATGAAACATGCTATCCAGTAAGATGCCATTTTCTCTACCCTGTCCATCTATCGTCCCTTTGCCAGTAATAGAAATATCCGTCTGATCAGTCGCTAGAATAATACCTCGCATATAGGATTTAGTAGCTATCTCATGATGCTCATGCAAAACTGACCCAAGCAAGACAGCTCCTTCAGCTATATGGAGTTCTACACCAGAAAGTAGATGTATACTTCCAGTTAAAAAAGCACCTTCTGGTATGATGACTCTACTGTCTCCCTGCTTATGAGCATGATCTATTGCAGACTGAATGGCCTCCGTGTTTAAGGTGACACCATCTCCAACTGCGCCAAAATCTGTCACCTTGTAATCCTTACCAAAATAAGGCATTACAAATGCGACAATACAGCAAAGTGTAAGCAAGCATTTTCTTGTTTCCATATATTTTAAAAATACATTTTCTGCTTTTCCCTTGGTCTGACCACAGGATCATTAGGCACATAATTTATATCTAATTCTTCTAAGGTGCCCTCAGGATCTACTTTTAACAATAAAGATTGATATGGTCTGAAGGTAAAAGTTTTGGATATTTTATGCTTTCCGACATTCAAGGTCAGAGGCATATCTATCGCAGTGTCCATGTAGGATTGTCCAGAATATACTGGATAGACCAAGTCCTTTGACAAAGGTTGCGCTAGGAATATGTAC
>CAYNJK010000068.1:0-11619 GCA_964397575.1 uncultured Saprospiraceae bacterium | reverse complement strand
GTACCTTTTGGAGAGCATATGATGATGATGGTAAACCACTTGATACTGCAGATAATTATTTTGAATTCAATATAGATGGCGTTCAGGAAGGTACGCCTGTGTTTGTGGTAGGAAACCCTGGAAGGACAGAAAGATATCGTACAGTGGCACAACTCGAATATGACAGGGACTATCGCTATAAGCATTCCCAATTGTTCAGAAAGAATAGAAGAGATATGATGCAGAATGAATATGACATTCTTTCTCAGGACCCAACAAAAGTCAGAGAAGCTCAAGATCTATTAAGTACGATTAATAACTTCTCGAATTCAATAAAGGCAATGGATGGCATTGTGGCAGGCTTACACAATCCAGAGTTTATGGGACGAAAGTCAGATATGGAAGATTTGATAAAAGATAATTCTGAAGGATTGAAATATTGGTCAGAGTTGGATAATGAATACAAGAAACTTGTTCCTCACGCTTGGGCTGTGAATCTTCTTGGACCTTCTGCTTCTAGAGGTAAGGCTTTATTGCTGATGTATGAGTTAGAAAAGATGAAGAGCCTTAGGGCTCAAGATGAAATGGACAAGCAAGAGCTTACAGCTACTACTGAAAGCATAGAAGAATTGGTAACTGGTATGGATATTTCTAGAGAGAAACAGATGCTTACTATGCTCCTCGAAGAAATCAAAGCCGAAATATTTCCTGGCGATAATACCTTAGCAAGACTTACTGGTGGAAACGATATTTCATCATATGTAAATGACTTATTTGATTCATCAGCATTCTTAAGTTCTGCAAAGGATGCTATGAGCCTTATTTCTAAAGATAGAAAATTCGATAAAGGAAAAGACCCTTTGCAAAAAGCAGCAGAAATTTTGATTACCAGACAAAGGGAAGGAATTACTGCTTTTCAAAGTTCTAATCCGCTTAGGAAATCGCTGGAGTCACGGATAACTAATCAAGCTTTTAAAGTGTTTGGCACTTCTTTACCTCCAGATGCAACTTTCACTCTTCGTATAAGCGATGGTGTTGTAAAAAGTTACGAGTATAATGGTACAGTTGCACCTGTGATGACCACCTATTATGGTATGTATGACAGGCACTTCTCTAATGGGCAAAAATTTCCTTGGTCACTACCAGATAAATGGGCTAATCCTCCTTTTGAGCTATTAAAGACACCGCTTAACTTTATATCTACTAATGATATTATAGGAGGAAATTCTGGCAGCGCCATTATAAATCAAAATGGAGAGGCTGTAGGTTTAATCTTTGACGGTAACATAGAATCCTTGCCGGGTAATTTCATCTTTGATGAAGAATATAACAGATCTGTTTCTGTACATGCTGGTGGAATATATGCTGCCATGAAGTATATCTATAAGGCTGATAGAATAATGGAAGAGTTAGTTCCTTCCATGAACTAAAAACAAAAAAAGGGTAGCAACGATTGCTACCCTTTCCTTATTCATATAACTCTTATCCTATTTGTCGTCTACTTCTTCGAACTCTACGTCCGTCACTTCTTCACCATCTTTGCCACCTGTTTCTGGTCCTGCCGAACCAGCTCCTTCGGCGCCACCTTCGGCTTCCTGCGATGCTGCGTAGATATCTTGGCTAGCTGCTGACCACGCTGTATTCATTTTTTCTACGGCTGTATCAATGGCTGCTATATCTTGAGTCTTATGTGCATCCTTTAGTTCAGTAAGTGCAGTTTCTATCGCCCCTTTCTTATCGTCTGGAATCTTGTCTCCATATTCAGACATTTGCTTTTCTGTCTGGAAGATTAAAGAATCAGCAGTATTTATTTTATCTGCTTTTTCTTTTGCTTCTTTATCAGAGTCTGCATTTGCAGCAGCTTCCGCTTTCATCTTTTCTATCTCTTCCTTAGACAGACCAGTAGAAGCTTCTATTCTGATATTCTGTTCTTTGCCGGTACCTTTATCTTTAGCTGAGACACTTAGTATACCATTAGCATCCATGTCGAAGCTGACTTCTATTTGAGGTACACCTCTTGGTGCTGGTGGAATACCATCTAGGATAAACCTTCCGACAGCTCTATTATCTTTCGCCATTGGTCTTTCTCCTTGCAGAATATGTATCTCTACACTAGGCTGATTATCTGCCGCAGTAGAATATACTTTTGACTTCTTAGTAGGAATAGTAGAGTTGGCTTCTATAACTACATCATAGACACCACCCATCGTTTCTATCCCTAGGGATAAAGGCGTTACATCAAGCAATAATACATCTTGGACATCCCCACTCAATACACCACCTTGAATAGATGCACCTACAGCTACAACTTCATCTGGATTGACACTTTTGTTAGGTTTCTTGCCGAAGAACTTTTCTACTGCTTCTTGTATTTTAGGAATTCTTGTAGAACCTCCTACTAAGATAACTTCGTCGATATCTGACTTGGATAAGCCGGCATCTTTTAGTGCTTCTTTACAAGGCCCTAGTGTTCTTTCTACAAGCGAATCAGATAACTGCTCAAACTTAGATCTAGTTAGCTTAAGCACCAAGTGTTTTGGAACACCATCTACTGCTGTCACATAAGGCAAGTTTATATCTGTCTCCGCAGAAGATGATAACTCTATCTTAGCTTTTTCTGCTGCATCTTTCAGTCGCTGAAGTGCCATAGGATCTTTTCTTAGATCGATATTCTCTTGGCTCTTAAAAGTTTCTGCTAGATGATCGATAATAACTTGGTCAAAATCATCTCCTCCTAAATGCGTATCACCATTAGTAGACTTAACCTCAAATACCCCATCCCCTAATTCTAGAATGGAAACATCAAATGTACCACCTCCAAGGTCATATACAACTATGGTAACATCTTTGTCTTTTTTGTCTAGGCCATACGCTAAAGCAGCTGCCGTGGGCTCGTTTATTATTCTTTGGACATTAAGTCCAGCAATTTCTCCTGCTTCTTTAGTTGCTTGTCTCTGAGAGTCATTAAAGTAAGCAGGTACTGTAACAACAGCATCAGTAACTTCTGAACCAAGAAATTCTTCGGCAGTTTTCTTCATTTTCTGAAGAATCATCGCTGATATTTCCTGAGGAGTATAATTTCTATCATCGATTGCTATTCTTACCGTATTGTTATCTCCTTTGACAACTTTGTAAGTGGATCTTCCTATTTCCGTAGATACCTCATCAAATCTATGACCCATGAATCTTTTAACAGAAGAGACTGTTCTGGTAGGGTTAGTGATAGCCTGTCTTTTTGCTGAATCACCAACCTTTCTTTCTCCATTATCAAGGAAGGCTACAACTGAAGGTGTAGTTCTTCTTCCTTCTTCATTTGGAATGACAACTGGCTCATTACCTTCCATTACGGAGACTACTGAGTTAGTCGTTCCTAGGTCTATACCTATGATTTTTCCCATATAACTTATGTTGTTTAAAAATTAAGAACATATAATCTTTATCAAACTATATGCCTTTAGCTAAACATGACAAAATGTTGCTCTTCTAGCAGGATAATACTGACAAACTTGATTTCAGTATATGAATGGTATGACTAATTGTCACTTATCTAACGAACTTAAGGTCAGCAGTAATGGATCCATTTATCAAAGAATCCAAACTTCCTGAACTTAGTGGAAACTTATTCTCGAATCTATTGGTAAATCGAGAAGCAAAGATTCCTCTAGCAAGATTGGAGCCTTCTATCTCTAAATTGGTAAAGGTGGGAACATCTTGTGTGGATGTTATCCCCAAATTAGCCTGCCCTACCCTTACAAATTCTTGTAAGGTTATATTTCCACTTCTTACTATCACATCAAAACCTGTGAATTTTCTCTCCTCTACATTCTCATTTTCTGGTATGTTGGATACCATTTCAGCATAGAACTCTCTGCCTTCTTGTATGAACTCAGTATCATTCAGATTTTGTGCAAGCACCCATCTAAAGGATCTGTCTTCAAAACTCCCACCAAATTCTTTTTCTGTATAGAATACATCCAGTATTAGGTCATAAACAATGGCATTACTTCCAGGCCCCCAACTAAAGGTTGTAGGTCTTTCCTGATCAAAATCGATTCTTGTTGTCCCTACCATTGGATTTGGACTAAAAAGAAGTGATTCGCCTACTAAGTTGGTTGTCGCAGTTATAGTAGGTAAGTTATTGCCTCTTTCTATTCTAAGAGAATAGGCATTACCTTCTTGAAAATCGATTTCATCAGTACTGACTCTATATAAGTAGTTGGGGCTCTGAGCAAATGCACCTTCATCTCTTACTAAACCTTCTAGGTTTCCATCTACTCTATTCAACAAATGATTAATATCATTTGCTTCATCACGGATTTCTACTCTAGTAGTTTCGTTATCGTAGTATAAAGAATCAGCAATTTGTGCTAAAGTAAGAGCTGAAATAGTTGGATCTACAAAAGCCTTTTCAACCCTTATATACTGAACTGAATCTGTGGGTGACAGAAGACCATAGACAATAGGAATATCTTGCCTCTCTTCTATTACATTAAGTTCGTTGTCACAACTAGTAAAAGCAAAGGCTAGCGTTAGAAATAAGAATAGGTATAATTTCATCGCGCAAAAGTAATGCAAATAATATTTATGCCTAATGATGATGCTTTTTATATCTTGCCACTTTGATCAAAAGAGAAATTAATGTCGGCAGTTAGTAAGGATGCAAAACGAATGACAACTCATATCCTTAAGAAAATGAAGGATGTGGGTGAAAAAATAAGCATGTTGACAGCATATGACTTCAGTATGGCTAGGATTATAGATGATGCTGGCATAGATGTCATACTGGTGGGTGATTCAGCTTCTAATGTTATGGCAGGGCATGAAACAACTTTGCCTATTACTTTAGACCAGATGATCTACCACGCTTCTTCTGTGATACGAGGAGTGCAGAAAGCTTTAGTGGTAGTAGACTTACCATTTGGTAGTTATCAAGGAAACTCTGAAAAAGCCCTGCAATCTGCTGTGAGGATAATGAAGGAATCTGGCGCCCATTCAGTAAAACTGGAAGGTGGCGAAGAAATCTTGGAGTCAGTACGGAGGATTATTTCTGCTGGTGTTCCAGTTATGGGCCATCTCGGACTTACACCACAATCTATTTATAAGTTTGGGACTTATACAGTAAGGGCTAAGGAAGAAATGGAGGCTGCTCAGCTGAAAAAAGATGCTTTAATGCTAGAAGAAGCTGGGGTATTCGGCTTGGTTATGGAAAAAATTCCTGCCAAGTTGGCTACTGAGGTAAGTCAATCTTTGGCTATTCCTACAATCGGTATTGGTGCTGGAGGAGGAACTGATGGTCAGGTGCTTGTAAGCCATGATCTGTTTGGTATAACCAAGGAATTTAATCCGCGTTTCCTCAGAAGATATCTTGATTTGTATGCTGACATGAAAGGCGCTGTAGAGCACTACATTAAAGATGTAAAGTCCTCCGATTTTCCTAGCAAGAAGGAACAGTACTAATGAGAAAGTGGCTGCTGGTTTTACTCATACTATTCCTTTTGGCTTGCGCGGCTGGATTTTACTTCTATAAGACCATATTTGGGTCTAACGTTGATCTCGGTGAGAAAGAGCGAATCGATTTCTACATAAATACAGAGGATTCTCTCGAAGATTTGAAATCTGAACTTAAGGCGGAGAATATACTACAGAATGAACAGGCATTCGATATTGTGTCAATGCTGATGCAATTTACGAAGCCCAAACCAGGTCTCTACGAATTAGAGAACGGCATGAGCAATCGAGATCTGATTTCCTTGTTTCGTGCGGGTCGTCAAAAGGCGCTTAAACTCACCTTCAATAATTTTAGAAAAGTAGAGGATCTTATAGGTTATTTTGGATCCCAATTAGAGTCAGATTCTACCAGTATAGCCAAGCACTTTCTTAGCGAAGCTGTGAAAACAAAATATGGCGTAACAAGAGACAATCTGATGAGTTTATTTATCCCAAATACCTATCAGATATACTGGAATACGAAGCCTGAAAAGTTGGTAGCTAGATTAGTCCAGGAAAGAGAGAAGTTTTTTGATGAAGAACGGATGGCCAAAGCAATTAAGCTTGAGCTGACCAAAGAAGAGATCTACACCTTAGCTTCTATTGTGCAAAAAGAAACATTGGTCAATAGTGAAAAACCAAGGGTTGCCGGTGTTTATATAAATAGACTTAAAAGAGGTCAATTGTTACAAGCTGACCCTACCGTCGTTTTTGCAAATGGTGACTTCGAGCTGCGACGTGTCCTGAATAAACATCTTGCCATAGACAGCCCTTATAATACCTATAAGTATGAAGGTCTTCCACCAGGACCTATTTGTATGCCTGATGTGTCTTCTATAGATGCCGTCTTAAACTATGAAAAACATAAATACTTATACTTCTGTGCTAGTCCTGATAATTCAGGTAGACATCTGTTTGCTAAGACTCTGATAGAGCACAATAGAAATGCTGACAAGTATCGAGCATATCTTAACAAGCAAAGGATATTTAGATAACTACTCTCTGAAATTTTGGTTCTGATTCACGAGTTTCTTTTGGATGTGGTTGTCTCTATAAGTCGGTGTGCCCACAAGAACCATCATATCTCCAGAAGTCTGAACTGACCACTCTTCTGGCTTTTTTGTAGTGAGGTTATCTACCATAAGTAATTCTGATCTCTCAAAATGGTAGCTATATTTCCCTGAGCCATGGACTTCAGCTCCTTTACCATATTCATAGGTGTGATCTTTCTTGAAGTCATACCACTCACCGTCAAATTGTTTCATTTCACCTTGGTGCATAAATTGTAATTCCCAAACGCCTTCTTCTATGATAGTGTAGTAATCTGCGTCATTCTTCAATCTAAAGTTAAGTATCGATAAGGCTTGAGATCTTTTACTCGCAATAGCTGCAGGACTGTATGGGTCGGTGTTACTTCGGTTAGGACTGTCGATTACAGGATTTCTGACTGTAGAAACATTATTATTGTCCTTAAGAATCGGCTCAGGTCTCTTTACTTGCGGTTCCTGACATGAAATAAGTAGTAAAGTACTCACTAATATGAGCGAAAAGGTCGTTTTCAAAATTTGAAGTTTATATAATAACGAAGATATACAAATTGTTGTTTCACAGTTTTTCTGAGCATATTAAATCAAACAAGTATTTCAGCAAGGATCAAGATATTTTGATTGCTGTTAGTGGTGGTGTAGATTCTATGGTACTCTCCCACCTTATGACAACTGCGGGTTATAACTTTAAAGTTGCTCATATAAATCATAATACTAGAGAGGGAGAATCACAGAGAGATGCTGATTTTGTTACATCATACTTTGAGAATAGTGGTATCAAAGTCCACCATACATCTTTTGAATTCAGCGGTCTAGGCAACTTTCATGATGAAGCTCATAAGTTTAGATATACTTATTTGCAATCATTGGGTTCTGATCTGATCATGACAGCACATCATCAGAATGATAACTTAGAAACAGTTCTTATTAATATTCTTAATGGAAGATCTACCGATGGGATTCCACCTATTAATGGCGTTTTTGTAAGACCTCTCTTGCCTTTTTCCAAACAACAGATTCTTAGCTATGCTGCTGATAATGGGATTCCTTATGTAGAAGACAGCAGTAATCTAAAGAATGATTATTTGAGAAACTATCTACGGAATAATTTCTTGGCCTCCATTAATGAGAGTTATGGAATTACTCCCAAAGTGACCAATCTGTCTAAAAGACTGAGTGATGAAAGAAGATTGCTTCTAAACTTGGTAGATGCTGATCTCCAAATAGAAAGTGATGGCGCAAAACAGTCGATTCATAAAGTTGCATTGAGATCTAAGTCATCCCTTTTTTTGTCATTGGCATTACGGAACTATGGTGTAAATATTACACAAGCAGAAAATCTGTTACATGCTTTGGATAAAGTCGGAACACTAATTTCCACTAAAGATTACAAACTACTTATAGACAGAGAAGCCATAATCATAGAAGCACATTCAGTTGCGCCTATTAGAAATGAATTCAGTTTTAATCTAGATGAATTACCTCTTCAATACTCCTATCAAGGACAGCACGTAGAAATTTCCAAAACTGATAAAACTCCTGTTTTTTCTAAGGCTGAAACTACCCAGTATGTCCCTATTGATTTGCTTCAAGAAAAACTGGTACTAAGAACGTGGAAGCAAGGAGATGTCTTTCACCCTTTAGGGGCAACAGGTAAGCAGAAGCTTAAGAAATTCTTTAGCGATAATAAAGTTGACCGGTATAGTAAAGAAAGAACCTTGCTGCTATGTAATGCTGACGATATCGTGATGGTAATAGGTCACAGAACTAGTCAACAATACAAAGTACTAGACGGACATAAAAGTCTGCTCAAAATAGAGCAGAAGTTGCTCTAATTATTTGCCTTTCTTATCATCAGTCTTGTCCTGAAAGACTGGACTAGGTCTAGGGGCTTCTTCGTAGGTGTGGTCGTAAATCTTTTCTTTATACATCCACTTATCACCCTTCTTCTCATAACCTTCGTAACTACCATCTGGAATATTGGTGGGACCTTGTCCCGCTTGCTGTCCCATTCTTTGTAAGAGATGGTCATGGATTACTAGGTCTAGTCCTGGATGGTAGTGTAATATTACTGAAGCGTCGGAAGAATAACTGATTACTATTCTATTCAGGTAGGTATCTAAGCTTTCTGAATCTTCGAATATAGGTGCCCCAAAGCTTATTTCATCTCCTTTTAACGTGAGAACATCTACCAATCTTTTGTTGTCATATTTCCCCTCTCCATCAAAACCAAATAGCAGATAGGTGTTTTTTTTATGTTCCATGATTTCATAATAGAGACAGCCATACCAGTCATCAGTGGTAGATGTACTGTATGCTGTTTCTTCCGTTAGGTTATCTGTTCTATTGAACTTGATAACTTCATTATCCTTTATTAAATAACCATTATAGCTACAATTTCTATCATCTAGCTTCACCATCCAACTAATTAAGGTGAAGTCATCGTTAGGTGATTCCAAAACTGAGATGTAATTTCTGAATGGCTCTTCTTTGGGGATTGATTTATTTTCATTCACGTACTGGTCGAAGAGTTTTTCAAACATTCCAGCTGCTCTTTCTCTAGAGCTATTTTCAAAACCATTCATCATAATATCTCCGTAGAAGAGCAAGTCAGAAGATAGATCCTGCATCGGGGACTCTTGTGCTGAAATGGACACTAGAAAAGAGAAATAAAATAAGATGAACCATGAAGCTAGTCGCATAAACAAAAATATTTTTATTTAAACGTAGAATTGCAATTTAAAGTTACTCTGAAGCACAACAATCTAAAAACTTATTATAATCTGGTCTATCAGCTGCCCTCTTATGGATATAGCTATCTACAATTTTTCCGTCGAATAACATAAATATCCCAGGCATTTGAAAACTGTCTCCTACAGTCTTTCTAGAATAAGGAATACCTGATTTGACCACTTTATATCCTCTTACCCAGGTATTAAGCCCCAAAAGCTGGCTAAATGACCCTTTGGTTAATCCAAATTTATTATAAATCGTACGGTTTGGATCTGAGATATGTTCTGGGTCCTGGATTTCCTGATTTTGAAAGTACTGATCTGCTATTTCAGCAGTTGTCATATGGACAAAAACAGGCTTGACGTTTCTTTTTTTAAGAGCATCCTGCATTTGTGATATATCTCGTAGGGCTTCTTTGCAGAAGATACATTCCATATGTCTCAAAAAGACCAATAAAACAGGGGCTGATCTAGAAAGGGTATCCAGATCATTGCCCTTGTTTGTTATAATTTTGTCGAGATCTCTCAATAGACTTCTATCCTTTTGGAATAAGTTTCATTTTCTTGAAAGAATCTATTACTGACTGCACGTGTTTAGCAGAATTTTTCAGCATCTTCTTCTCAGCAGCATTGAGTTTTAGCGTAATAATTTTCTTAATGCCTTCTTTGCCTAGTTGGACAGGAACACCTAGAAACATGTTCTTGATACCATATTCTCCTTGTAACCATACACTGCATGGGAAGATTCTACCATCATCTTTCACAATAGATTCTACCATTTGAGCTGCTGCTGCACCTGGCGCATACCAAGCAGATGTACCCATAAGCTTTACTAGTTCACCGCCACCTTTCTGGGTTCTTTTGACAATCTGATTCAGTTTTGACTTTGTAATCATGTCAGTAACTGGGATACCAGCGACAGTGGTAAACCTAGGTAGTGGCACCATAGTATCACCATGACCTCCCATTAGCACTGCTTGGATATCCTTTGGTGAAACACCAAGTTCAGTAGCAAGAAAAGCTCGATATCTGGCTGTATCAAGTATACCAGCCATTCCGATAACTCTTTTAGAATCGATACCAGAAGCTTTCAGTGCCGCGTAAGACATTACATCTAGTGGATTGGAAACAATGATAAAAATGGCTTTCTTACTGTACTTCAGTATAGACTGTGTGACAGATACAACGATTTTTGCATTGGTAGAAATGAGGTCATCTCTGCTCATTCCTGGTTTCCTAGGAATACCTGCAGTGATAACAACGATATCTGATTTAGCAGTATCCTTGTAATTGTCTGTTCCAGTCACTTTAGTGCTGTAATAATCTACAGGAGCTTGCTGCCAGGTATCTAATGCTTTACCTTTTGCAAAATCTCCTTTCAAATCAAGAAGAACAACTTCGTTTACAATGTCTTTGTGGGCTAATACATTTGCAACTGTTGCGCCGACGTTACCAGCACCAACTACTGTTACTTTACTCATGTTATAAATTAATTTTATTTGTATAATATTGCGCTACAAAAGTATACATAATTTATATGCGTTTAAAGGAGCAGAAAAAGTTGATTGATTTAACCATGAAAAATGTATAAATCGACTTGTCTTTAAAAGGGTAAAATCATCTTTTATGGCCTCCATTTTAAAAATCTCGCTTATTAAGTGATTAACTTTATAGAAAAAGATATATGAAGTTATTATTGAGCATTTTCAGTATTCTCCTTCTGAGCTACTCAGCTCTCATAAGCCAAAACTTCTGTAGTACACCTCAGGACAATGCTTTCATGCAGCGACTTATAAAGAACAAAGCTAATTGGGATAGAACGCAGTCTAAGGGAAGCAATTCTAGGTTGGTTCCGGTAACTTTTCATTTGGTTGCTAGAAATGATGGAACTGGAAGACTTTCTGAAGATTTAGTATATAATGCAATTTGTACCATAAATGAGAGACTCGCCTCATTTGAATCAGAAATAAGGCTCTTCCTAGATGAGATAAGACTGATAGAGAACAATACAATATACTCCAATCCTCAGGACGTATCGTTAGGCAGTTTTAAGGATTTTAGCTCTGTGAATGTCTTTTGTGTAGGAGAGATTGCTAGTGGATCTGGTGGTACTACCTTGGGTTACTACCAACCTGGAGTAGATATCATTGTGATGAAAAATGATAATGTTTCTAACGGTGGATGGACCTTTGAACATGAGGTAGGTCACTATTTCAGTTTGGCCCATACACATCGAGGATGGGAAAGTACACCATATGACCCAAATATCTTTCCTGAAAAAGTCACCAGTGTTACTGTTACTTCTAGTCAGGTTTCTGGCTCTGTTCAGGTAGAATTAATGAATGGTTCTAACTGTGGAATTGCTGGAGATATGA
>CAYNJK010000067.1:0-11621 GCA_964397575.1 uncultured Saprospiraceae bacterium | reverse complement strand
TCAGCTGCTCTAGGTACTGTCTTTGCTTTTCCACATATATATGCTAATGGAAGACCGATAAGTATAGCTGGTAATCTCTGTAATATAACAACAGCATTTACTGATGTTACCTTTGAAGGCTGTGCAGCTAATTGCACAGGAGATGCGAAAACCCTAAGGTCATGGACCATATTGGATTGGTGTACCGGAGAAATAGAAGAATTTTCTCAAGTTATAAAACTTGTGGATGATAGCAATCCTACAATTTCTGTAGGAGGTCCTATAGAAGCAAAGGCTGGTAGAGGAAGATGTTTGTTAGACTTTGATTTACCTGCGCCAAATGTGCTGAGTGATAACTGTGATTCTGCTGTGTCTTATGAAGTAACAGGCACCTCAGGTGCGCATACAATTACTGGCACACAGGCTACGGGATTCAGGGTAATGGGCTTAGAAATAGGTACACATGAGATATTCTATTCTGCTAGTGATTGTTGCGGAAATGAGTCCTTTGATTCATTGATAATTACAGTTTCCGATCAGTCCGCTCCTAATGCCATTGCAGAAGAATTCATTACAGTTGTACTGAATAGGGAGGAGAACAATGATGTATATGGAAGAGTTGTTGCTGAGGCAGTAGATAATGGCTCCTTTGACGAATGTACTTCCGTAACTCTGCAGCTAAGAAGGGAACAAGGTCTTTGTGATTCTACTGATGCACAATTTGGCGAGTCTGTAAGTTTCTGTTGTGCAGATCTAGATTCAGAAGGCAGAGGGGAAGTAAGAGTAGAATTGCTCGTGACCGATGAAAGTGGAAATACCAGCTCTGTCTTTTCCAGAGTACTTATAGAAGAAAGCGGAATGGATATAACCATCTGCCCACAAGGAAGATTCTTGAGTTGTGGCGAAGAGTTAGGCGCTCCATCAGAGGAGGGAATGCCTACTCGTACAGGAGCATGTGGGGATCCGACCTTAGATTTGGAAGTTAGTACAGAACCCGCAGCTAAACCAGCAGGTACTGCTCCTCAGTATGACTTGGATGGTGACGGGATAGCAGATAGAATTCCAGCGTTCAATGAGCGCTGCGGTTTTGGAGCAATAAGAAGAGAGTTTAGAGAGGGTGGCCAGGTGATTTGCACACAGTTCTTTGTCTATAGGACACCAGTAAGTCTTGACCCTTCTTCGATTATATGGCCAGAAGATGCGACGGTTAACTGTGGAGAGATACTAACTCAAAGGCCACAATTTTCTGATGTGCCGTGTGGAGAGGTTTCTGTTACTGTAGAGTCTGATACCATTTCTGATATTGACGGCTTCTGTTTTGCGTTCCTTAATACCTGGACAGTTATAGATTGGTGCACCTTTGATAGAACCAATGGTGCTGAAGGAAAGTTTACAATGATACAGGAAGTAAGCGTTGAGGATAATTCTGCACCTGTAATAGAGGTGGCACAGAATCTAAGTTTTGATTTGACGAGCAACACCTGTATACTTGCTTCTGCAACTATCCCTGTAAGCGCTTCAGATAGTGACAACTGTCCATCAGAACCTTTGGTTTGGGAGATAGCGGTAGATTATTTTAGTGACGGAGAAATAGACCAGTTTGTGAGAGAAGAAAGTAATTCAGGTGATACCTTCGACTTGAATTTGATACAATTACCAGCAAGTAAAACAACACATTCTGTCAGATGGGCTGCAACAGATCTTTGTGGAAATACCACTATAGCCAATACTACTTTCACTGTCAATGATGTGATTCCACCGACACCTTACTGTCTTGCGGTGACAACGATGATAGACACTATTTCTGGCACCTTCGAATTGTGGGCAGTTGACTTTAATGCAGGCGCAACTGATAATTGCTCAGACACAGAAGATTTAAGATTTAGCTTTTCTGATGTAGAACCACCAACTAATTCTGGTTTCTATTTCAGCGCAAATGGTGCAGCTGCCACAGAGGCAGATTTCAATAACGGCTTAGCAGATTCATATGATGCCTCTGCTAGTACTGCGGGAAGAATATTTACTGAAGCGGATTTAGATTTTGATGGTACTTTGTCCTTATCAATATATGCTTGGGACGAATGTGGTAATTCGGATTTCTGTCTTATAAGAACTTTGATAAGACCTACGGTGGTAGGTTCTAGATATGCCATACATGGAAATTTTGAAACTGAAGAAGGCGCTGCAGTAGGGCAGGTAGAAGCAAAACTCAAAGACTACACAACAGGTAATATTAAAAGTGACGTGACCACTTTTGATGGTCAATATGCCTTCGATGATAACCTGATCAGTACAAATTATATGGTCAAGGGTTACAAGGATGATAATTATCTTAATGGGGTCAGCACTTTGGATCTTATTTATATACAAAGACATATTCTTGGCCAGAGTTTATTAGCATCTCCATACAAAATGATAGCTGCTGACGTAACCAAGGATAATAGAATCAATGGTACAGATTTGGTAGAATTGCGAAAATTAATTTTAGGTATCTATACTGAGTTGCCTAGAGTTGATTCGTGGCAATTTGTAGATAAGTACCAGAAATTAACTTTGGATAATCCATGGGTCTACAGAGATTCGATAATGATAGAAAATCTCAGCACAGCAATGATGCAGGAGGACTTTGTAGGTGTAAAAATGGGCGACGTCAATAATTCTGTTGTGACCAGTTCTAATAAAAGCTTAACTGGTCGTAGTAATGGACAGTTGTTGCTATATTTTGAAGACCAGCACTATGATGTAGGCCAAGAGTTGGATGTTGTTATTACAGTTTCAGAGTATGAATTATATGGTTATCAGTTTGGGCTTACTTATGAAGGTCTAGAGTTGCTCGATGTAGCTAGTCGAGATATCACCGATGATAATATGAAGATCCTTGAAAACAGTTTGCTGGTCAGTCATAATAGTGATTACCTGTTGGATTCAGAAGAAGCCTTTTTGACTCTCAAATTCAGAACTTCATCTAGGGGTAAATTGTCAGAGACACTTCGAATAGACAATTCTAGATTAAAGTCAGAAGGATATGTCGGAAAGTATTTAGATATCTTGGAGATGGGCTTGGCAAAAGAAGGTCAGGCTGGATTTAAGCTCTATCAGAATAGACCTAATCCATTCTCGGACTATACGACTATAGAGTTCGATTTACCAGAAGCTGCGAAAATCAAACTGTCTCTATATGATATTACAGGGAAAATATTTAAAACAATTACGCGAGACTTTAGCGAAGGTCGCCAAAGCATAAGATTGAGCAAGAACGAACTAGGAACTTCAGGGGTAATCTATTATAGACTTGAAAGTGGACAATACACTGCCATGAAGCAAATGATTATTATGGAGTAATCCTATTAGAATATTTTGTGTTTTTAAATTAAAAGTGGGTTCCTTCATTTCTGAGGGAACCCATCTTTAGTTATAGTGAGATTGAGTATAGGCTTAGAATTTTATAATCTTTTCCACACTGGACTTGTCGCTATTTCTATCACGTAATTCCAGTATATAAGCACCGGCAGAAAGGCTAGAGATATTGACTCTGCCAGGCAGGCTTTGATTTATTTCTTGCAATAGCAACTGACCCTGAGTACTATAGATTCTTAGATCTACTTTTTGGATCTCATCAGAAGTTATATTTATAAATTCTAAAGCAGGGTTCGGATAGATAGCTATGTCAAGCTGCTGCTCTTCTGAAGTGCTAGTGCCATCATCTACAAGACCATCGCAGTTGTCGTCTATTCCATTTCCTAGTACTTCGCTTACGCCAGGATTGACATTAGGATCCAGATCGTCACAGTCTAGATCATTATCTACAAAACCAGTTGTCACATCACAGGCTGCAATCGGTCTGTCGCTGTTTCCAAAACCATCGTTGTCCAGATCTTCGTAAAGCACTGTGAAGCTTTGCAAATTAGGATCTTGGTCATCCGTTAGTCCATCGCAATTGTCATCTACGTCGTTGCAAACTTCGTTTGCATCAGGATTAATGTTCGGATTATTATCGTCACAGTCACGGTTATCAAAAGTAAAACCTGCTGGCTGCGAACAAGAAAATACAGTATTGTTGGCATCACCAAAACCATCCATGTCCACATCCGCAAACCACAGGCCTACACCTGCTAAGTCTGGATCGTCCATATCTACTAGTCCATTACAGTCATCATCTTTTCCATTGCATACTTCTTGTGCTCCAGGATTGACCAGACTATCATTATCATCACAATCTCCATCTTCCAGTACAAAACCTTGTGGTTGCGTACATGCGACAAGAGACACCTGACTATTACCATAGCCATCACTATCTAAGTCTTCGTAGTAAGTACTGTCTCCACCCTGAATGTCTGGATCATCTCCATCTAATAATCCATCACAATCATCGTCCAGCCCATTACATACTTCTTGTCTGTTAGGATTCACAGCATTATTATTATCGTCACAATCACTAGCATTTATTACGAAACCTGTAGGCTGTGCACAGGCCATTATGGAAACGGACTCATCGCCGAAACCGTCACCATCTGCATCTCTGTAGAATAGGTCTACAGGACCTGCGTAATCAGGATCATCGCTATCTGTTACACCATCACAGTCATCATCTCTTCCATTACAAATTTCGGATGCACCTGGGAAAATGCTCGCTTCCTCGTCATTACAATCCGTTCCATTTGCAACATAACCTGACGGTTGCTCACATGATCTTAGATAGTCAGCTAGATTACCGAAACCATCATTGTCTAAGTCTCGATACCAAGTTATAAGTGCATTGGCAGAGTCTGGATCATCCATGTCTACAAGTCCATCACAGTCATCGTCTATACCATTACATATTTCATTTCTGCCAGGGTTTATCTGAGCATTATTGTCATCACAGTCATCACTATTAGATACAAATCCTGCTGGTTGGCTACAGTCCTGCGTAGAGATATTTAGATTTCCAAATCCATCACCATCACTGTCCCTATACCATATCGTATTGCTGATCAGATTTGGATCATTACCATCTATGAGCCCATTACAATTGTCATCTATGCCATTACATGTTTCCGTCTCTAAAGGATTAATGTCAGGATTGTTATCGTCACAGTCTCCTGGTGCAGCGACAAAACCTGCAGGTTGGACACAAGTATTTTGTGACACATTATCATTTCCAAATCCATCATTGTCTAAGTCTTGATACCATAGACCGTTGCCTTGGTTGTCCGGGTCGGCAGCATCTATCAGTCCATCACAATCATCATCTAAGCCATTACATCTTTCTTGCCCTGCAGGATTTATGAGTGGATTGGAATCATTACAGTCGGTGTTGTCAGTTGTAAATCCTAGCGGTTGCTCACAAGCAATGACTATATTATTTATATCTCCAAAGCCATCACCATCATTGTCAGCAAACCAAGTAGAACCTCCCATGCTGTTCGGGTCCGCCATGTCTATCAGCCCATCACAGTCATCATCTATCCCATTACACAATTCTACCTGTTCTGGATTGATACGATTATTATTATCGTTACAATCTAAGTCATTGGAAACAAAACCCGTTGGTTGGTTGCAGTCAGAGATTCTTACTGCGGGATTTCCATAGCCATCATTATCTCTGTCTTCGTACCAGTTAGAGTCGCCAGAAAGAGTAGGGTCCGCAGAATCTATCAGTCCATCACAATCATCATCTATATTATTACATATTTCAGGACTAAGTGGATTTACAGCCGGATCGCCATCATTACAATCGCCAGCTTCACTTACAAATCCTACAGGTCTCTGGCAAGCATTCAGACTGTTCTGTGCATTACCAAAACCATCTCCATCCAAATCCGCATACCATATACCTAGATCTGAGATATTTGGATCAGCCTGATCTATCAGTCCATCACAGTCATCATCCAGGCCGTTACATATTTCTAAGCTCGCTGGACTTATGAGTGGATTAGTGTCATCACAGTCGTTACTGTTGTTTACAAAACCTACAATAGGATTACATGAGATAATACTGTTGTTTGGATTTCCGAAGCCATCCATATCTGCGTCAGCAAATAATATATTAGCTCCTGAGAGACTAGGGTCAGAATCATCTATGAGTCCATCACAATCATCATCTAGTCCATTGCATATTTCCTGTGCGGCGGGATTGACATTTCGGTTGCCATCATTACAATCTGTATTATTGGCAACGTGACCTGCTGGCTGATTACAAGCTTGTACTGGAGCTAGGGGATTACCAAAACCATCACCATCAAAATCAGCATACCAAGTAAGTGTACCTGTTAGGTCCGGATCAGCTGTATCTATCAGTCCATCACAGTCGTCATCTATTCCATTACATATTTCTCTTGCTCCTGGGTTGACACTAGAGTTGTTATCATTACAGTCTTGATTGTTTAGTACAAAACCAAATGGCTGTGTACATGAACTTACTGGACGATTAGGATCACCGAAAGCATCACCATCCATATCTCTAAACCAAATACTTACACCTATAGCACTAGGATCATCAGCATCTACTAAGCCATCACAATCGTCATCTAAGCCATTACATACTTCTTGGGCAAGAGGGTTGATGTTGGCATTATTATCATCACAATCACCTGATATAGAGATATAGCCGATAGGCTGCGTACAGGCGTTTAGGAAATTAGTAAAACTTCCAAAATTATCTCCATCCGCATCTCTAAACCAAACACCGATGCCTACTAGACTAGGATCCATGCTGTCTATCAGTCCATCACAATCATCATCTATACCGTTACATATTTCTGTTGCAGCAGGATTGACATTTGGATTGTTGTCATCACAATCGCCTCCTGTGGAGATATATCCACTAGGGGGATTGCAGTTGGTGATACTATTGTTATCATCTCCAAAACCATCGTTGTCATTGTCCAAAAACCAAGTTGTAACATTGGTTAGATTAGGATCATCATCATCGATGAGTCCATCACAATCATCGTCTATGCCATTACATATTTCGGGTGCACCCGGATTTATAGTAGGATCGAAATCATTACAATCTGTATTGTCAAATACAAAGCCTTGCAGCGGAGTACATGATCTCATAGGACTAAGCAGGTCTCCAAAGCCATCGTCATCAAAATCAAGATATAAAGTGAGTAGGCCTACTGTACTAGGATCTTGAGCATCTATCAGTCCATCGCAGTCGTCATCTATGCCGTTACATATTTCTGTTGCTCCGGGATTGACATCTGGATTGGTATCATCACAATCTACTGAGATGTCATACCCATCCATGTCTTCGTCGGGTAGGGTAGCAGGTATAATGGTAAAAGTAGTATCTGTAACATCGTAGAAAGTCGAAAATTCATTGAATCCTCCACTTCCTGTACATCTGATAAGCATCCTAGCAGCAGAGGTACCTACGTTAGGCATGATGATAGTTGCAGCTCCTGTATTAGGAATGTTGCTCGCAACGATCTCATAGGTTAGACCTGCATCTGTAGAGACAAGAACATCTATAGCAGGACAATGACTACTTGTTCTGTTTTCATCCCACATTATATCTACTGGAGTGGAACCATCATAGGTCTCGCCTCCGTTAGGGCTTGAAATTTGGAATGGTCCCGTGTTTACTACAGAGACCACCATCGTATCATGTTCTACTCTTCCGAAATCTACGTTATTATCTCTCACTGTAAATGAGAAAACCATATCTCTATTTATACAAGGTAATTTCTCGAAATCTACGTTATTGTTATTACCATTGAGCACTTCTGCATATTCAGGAAAAGACCTGAATGGTGCCGCTGTTGGTGGTCTGAATCTGAATAAGGGGTCTACTGTACTTGTACAGTCCGGTAAGCCTGTAGTTGCTAGTCCTCCTGGGTCAAACTGGTCCCATGAAAAACTAAGGCCTAAAGTGTCATTATCATCTGTTCCCTGGCCTACCAAAACAAAAGGTGTTTGCCTTGGTATGATGATACTGCTATTGGCATTTGCAACAGGCGAAGAAGGGTTTGCCCCTGGGGCAACCTGTCCACAATCTGTATCTGCAGAAATAAATTCTCTTATTCTTGCTATAGAAGCATAATGAAAAAATGGATCTGAACCCGTTGCATATTGTACTGGTGGTCCACATACATTGGCATACGACATAATAGATGATCCCTCTCCTGGTTCGTATCTGAAATTTCTGACACTTTGCTGACATTCATCTGCAGCAAAATTATGTCTGGCATCGAACTGGTGTCCTATTTCATGGCTGACATAATCTACCCACAAAGTTGTGAAAGTAGAACTGAATCCTGAGAAACCGAAACCCTTTCTGTTATCGTCACAGACTACACCGAAGGCAGCAAGTCCTCCTACTATATCCCATATGACTAGATGACCAAGGTCATAAGTATTGACACCAAGAGTTGTAGCACATACTTCCTGACAGTCATCTAATAATTGATTTTGATTAGTTAGGTCAAATGGGTCCGTATTTGGGTCTGGAAATACTAAGTCTGGATCCGAGGCCAAAATAAATTCTATGCCTATATCTCTTAGGTAGATAGCATTTAAAATGTTAGCTCCAGCCGCAAGAGAATTTAGAACATTAGTAACATCATATGGTGTACCTCCAAAGGCTTGCGCATATTCACCACTTGCCACCAGTGCCAGTCTAAAAGTAAGCTTCTCATTTATAGATATATTTTTTCTAGGAGTACTTACTTGCTCTATCTGCTGGGCAGCATGATCATGAGCTCCGCAAATTAATTTGCTATTAGGAATGTCTTTTTTATAATAACTAACATGGATAGTTCTGTCTGACTTGGAATATGGCTCTATATAGAAGGTCTCAGGTCCATCGAAGACTGTAGAGTGAAATCCTTGACTAGAGATGTCACAAGCTACGATGACCTTGGGGTCTGATACTTTATAACCTCTAAAAGTTTGTATGGTATAATGCTTTGCAACCTCCTCAGCTACCACTTTTGTAGGAACAATATGATATTCCGAATGAGATCCATCCGGTTCTGGCAGCCAGATATTAGCTGCCTGAGATCTTAGTTTTTTTTGAAAATTGGATATTGATATCTGCTGAAGTAGGAAGGCATGAGGAGTCTGATTCAGAAAGATGTCATCCTCTGCTATAGTCCTCTTTTCATAGTCCTGCCAATCTGTTTCTTGGATTTGTGCAGTACTTGAACAAATACTAATACCAGTAAGTAAGATAGCAAGAACTAGTCTAAGACTCAGGTCATGGATTGATAGGTACATGTCGAACATTTGCAGAGGCGGAATATCTACCTCTTGATTCTAAAAAACTTAGTAGTTCAGTTCTTATTAAACGACAGGAAGTTTCTTGTTTGCTGCCAGCTTTTTGGGATATTTCGGCAAAAATCACCTTTAAAACTGACAATACTGACAAATTTATCTGATTTCGACAATTTGACCTTAAATACTCTATTTATTTAGATTTTTTGGAACTCAAAGTGTCTGCGAAAGTGGGTTTTAGCATGTGACCCATAAAAAAGAGGCGCTACTGGTGGTAGCGCCTCTTAAAATGTATTTTTTGTGATGTATTTGTCTTACTTCTTAAGGATTTTCATGCCTATATTCAGCAAATCATCCATCATATTACCATCTCCATCCATATCTAGCAACTTTCCGAAGACACCACCTGCGCCGCCTTGTCTGTTTTGCTGTCCACCTCCACCTAGAAGGACTTGGGCCAGGCCACCTAGATCCAGACCATTAGATCGTTGCTTCTGGCCGACAACTCCCATGATAATAGGAGCGAGCAGCTGCATAAGAACACCTGACTTAAAGATATTAAGTCCACTGTGCTGACTTACAACCTGAGCTGCCTCCAATTGCTTTTTACCCAGAAGGTGATTGAGAATGCCTTCACCATTCATAGTGCTGTTATTTGATACTTGATTACGTCCTTGTAGTACGCCTAGAAGATTTCCTAGTATTCCTCCATCATGATCTTTCTGAATAGCGCCGAAAAGACCGCCTCCAGTTTGCTGATTACTAGCACTTTGCGACATGGCACTTAGTAATAATTCAGAAATGCCTTGGGTGGCTCTTTTTACTACATTAGGATCTTGTGCGCCTACTTGTCTGCTGAGCTGCATGATGACATCGTCAGTTAGATGTCTGCTTACTTCGTTAATTAGATTAGTCATTTGCTTATTTAGTTTGTGTGAAAAACCCAGAATGGGCCAAGTGAAAGTTCAATAACATATATAAAGCAAACTTAGCAGTCTAATGGTTCATTATAAACTGCAAAGTTTTTGTAATTAACTCTTGGCAAATTTCTTCTTCTTGAAAGGACCTTTTTTCTTCCGACTGTTCTTTACCTTCTTGTCGAATTTCTTATTGCGCTCTTTCCTTTTTTCATCTTTATTTCGACGACTAGATCCATAGTCTTTTTTCTTCCTTCTGTCTCTGTCTCTATCTCTGCTGCCTCTTCCTCTACCTCGGTCTCTATCTCTTGACTTGCCTCTATCTTTTCCAGAAGATTTGGAATCATCATTGAGGTCTTTGGACTTGCCTAAGCCTAGTCGCTCCATTTCTATAGTCATCAGCTTGGAGATAAGTTCTTCCTTACTGAGGATAGAAAGTAGTTGCTCTACCTGCGCTACAATAGCTTCGTCTAGATTAGCGCTTGCCTCTTTTTCTAGTAACTGAGAGGCCCAGTTGGTCATCCTGATTTCAGTGATACTGGCGAATCCGGCACCAAAACACGTTCGAATTCTATACCTAATTGCCTTTCTAGCTTGCCTATTCTGTACTTGTCCCTACTGGACACAAAAGAAATAGAGATTCCTTTCTTGCCTGCTCTTGCTGTACGACCACTACGATGTGTATAATAAGAATTATCATCTGGAAGACTGTGGTGGAAGACATGAGTAAGATCATTGACATCTATACCTCTAGCTGCTACATCAGTGGCGATGAGCACCTGCAGTTCATGTTTCTTAAACCTTTTCATGACCCGATCTCTCTGTGTTTGTGAGAGGTCTCCATGTAAGGCATCCGCTTTATAGTTTTTCTGGAGTAATCTTTCTGCCAGTTCTTGCGTATCTCTTTTAGTTCTGCAAAAGACCACACCACGCATATCAGCATGAATGTCTAAGAATCTGGTCAGCGCTTCCGTTTTATCTCTTGGCCTTACTATTGTATAGAGGTGTTCTATATTTTTATTCACCTCATTCTTTGCATCGATACGTATCTCGATGGGATCGTCCATATATTTTTTAACGATCTTTTTTATGAATGAAGGGAAGGTAGCAGAGAACAGCCAGGTCAATTTATCATCAGGGGTATAACTTAGGATTTCATCCAGTTCCTCCTTAAATCCCATATTGAGCATCTCATCCGCTTCGTCCAGTACGAGATATTGTAGCTGATCCAGTTTGACTGCTTTTCTTTTTATAAGGTCTATCAGCCTACCAGGTGTAGCAATTATTATGTGTTGGGTTTTCTTAAGTGCCTTTATCTGATTCATTATAGGCGTACCGCCATAGACGACTAGCACATTGACCTTGTCCATGTATTTGCTATAGACAGCAATTTGCTCTGCTATTTGTTTGCCTAGTTCTCTGGTGGGTGCTAAGATGAGTCCTTGTGTTGCTTTGACAGTGGTATCTATCCTGTCTCTTATACACATCTCCGAGCCCACGAGTCGGACTCCTATCTCGTATGCC